>DUHJ01000129.1:11946-12955 GCA_013330925.1 Candidatus Poseidoniaceae archaeon
AAGCCGGTCGCTTCAACGTGCGGCATCAGGTATGGCGACGCTGCGCGATCGCCTGCTCAGAGGGCACGTGCAGGTCTGAGGCAAGGCCGACGGCAGCGAGCATACGGAGCAGCATGAAGGACAAGTCAACCTGCCCTTTCAGCAAGCCGTGCCGAGCGGACCGTGGGAAGGCGTGGTGGCCTGAATGCCAGCCTTCCCCGAGCGAAACAAGCGCCACCAACCGGTTGTTTCGGGCGGCTCCATCGCCGCCAAAGTCCTGCTTGCCCCAGAGGTGCCCGACCGAATTGACCGCATCGCCAGCATTGTAGAACACGATGCCCGCCACCCAAGCGATGATAACGCCGTCCCACGCCAAAAGGTGATAGGCCAAAACAAAGGGCAACGTCTGGACGATGGAGCCCATCATGAAGCCAAAACGCGTGGACAGAAACCGAAGAAAATGGTCCTCAAGCACGTCTTTGGCCAAGGCGTCATGCCCACCTGGACTCATCGGTCGAAGGAACATGTCAACGATGTATCGAAGCGGCCCGCCAAGCGCATACAACAGGCACAGGCCACGGTTCCTGATGCCGAGGTACCACCCGCAGTGCGCGTACCAAAATCCGTCCGTAATCGGACTGTGAGGATCGTTGGGTCCGTCCGAATCTGAATGATGGCGGCGATGATTCCCAACCCACGCTGCCGGTGGACCCGCAGGAAGACCGGCCAACACCAACGCATAGAGCACCGGCTTGCGGAGGTTGGCCGAGCGGTGGGTCAAGACGCGATGGTAGGCCACGGTGATACCAAAGCCTACCGAGAAATACCATGTGGCAAGAAGCACACCCAGCCAATGATGAGCGGAGAGCGCCATGTTCAGTTCTCCATGCCGAGCTCAGCACGCATGCGCTCGAGGTGTCCATGCGTGTGCTCCACGAAGAAACCGTGCATCAGGAACCGATAACTGAGGCCCGTGGGGCCGACCAGGATCATTGGGAAGCGGTTGTAGGCGATGTCAGCAAAGTGGCTC
>DUHJ01000129.1:13272-17525 GCA_013330925.1 Candidatus Poseidoniaceae archaeon
AAAGTGGCTCGCACCGACGATGTCGTCAATGAGCAAGCCGATGGAATGGTCGAATTGGAAGGAATTGATGGCCGCCTCGTATTCTGGAGCCGTGAGCCAGAAGCAAAAGGTCGTCTTGAACAGTTCATGTGCGGTCTCGAAATCAAGAAACTGCGTCCACTTCTTGCGTTCCACGCCGTAATCGATGCGCACGGGCTTCCAGTTTTCCCACGACAATTCGTCTTTGGGTACAGGCCAACGTGATCGATCAGGTTGCGTCAAATCCCTCATGGTCATCAGGACGCCTTGGTCGTGATGAACAAAGGTCTGCACCATCAAATCCCTGATCATTTTTGGATGGATCAGGACGGGGTCAACCTCCTCTTGTCCGGCGTTGTCGATGACGAAATTGAGCAGGTTTGACTCGGCCCAAAAGTGACGAAGGATGAGGACGTTGGCTTCGGGCCGTACAAACCACTTCATGAAGAAGCAAATTTGCCACTGTAGGAAACCATGGGCTCGCCACTGGATGGGTGACAGCCGCTTGAGGTAGTAGGTGATGTGCAGGGTGATGGTGAGGAGAATCTTCAGCGTCGGCAGCACGATGCGGCGAAGCGGATTTTGGAGGTCCTTGGTCCAGTATTCTTTGGCCACAGGGTCCAGCGGCATGGCCTCGTCACCGGCCATGGCATCGAGGATGCTGGCCGGCATCTTGCCGTGATTTCTGGCCATGGCTTTGCGCCGCCGCCGGTCCATGCGTGCGGTGCTACTCATCGTCCAACTCCTCCAATTGCAACCGGTACAAGCGGGCGACCACCTTGGCGGTCATTTCAATGCGTTCGACCACGTTCAAATCGACACACACCTCGTCGAGCATGGCGTAGAACCGCTGCATGTGATCGTCGTCGTTCGCCCCATGGTAGGTCATGAAGCGTGTGATGCCTTCACGCTCGCACAGTTCTTCCATGCGCGTGGCCCACCCTGTTGCCATCCGTTCGCCGAGGCCTTCGATGATCCACATCGCTCCGAGCATGTCCACAGGATTCGGCTGGCTGGCACGCTGCATCATGAACGCATGGAAGGCTTCGCTGCCGACGTTCTTGTTGCGGTTGAGGATGGTCTCAAGCTCACCTCCGGCGTTGACGTAGTCCTGCTCGAGCATGGTGTAATCGCGGTGTTCGTCCACGGCGTGTCGAAGGATCATCGAACGAAGTTCGCTGTGGTCGCGGTCCATCGAGGACGCGGCTCGAGCGATCCAGCGCGAACCCTCGACCACCTGCTGCCGCAAATTGACGAGCAACCGCCGGTGGTCGGCCAGCGTGTAGGTGCCAAGGTCGAGGCGCCGAAGCAGCGGCACGGTCACGAGGTCACGTTCGAAGCCGATCCACACGCGCAACAAACGTCGCAGGGCATCTTGGGCGTTCGGTCCCAAGTCGGGAACATCGTTTGCGCCGATGGCTTCCGCCGCCTTCTGCACAGGAACGCCGTCGATTGCAATGTCACCGTCCATCGTTATCCACCACCGTCAGATGCATGTACGTCGTGTTGAACCGTCCGCTCTCAGGCACGAAACACAGGATGCGTTCCCCGACCTTCGGGTTCTGTGTCCTCACGAACTCGTCGAGCATGATGAACATAGAGGCAGCACCCGTGTTTCCTCGGGTGTAGAGGTTGGTCCACCATTTCTCATCGGGAATGCCAACGCCAGCTGCATCGAGCATGTCGAGGATTTTAGGTCGGAAATGATGAGACGAGTAGTGGCACAAGAAATGGTCCACTTCGGAGGGCACGTTCAGGCCCTCCTGAACAAGGCGAACGTATCCGTCCACGCCGAGGCGGACGATATGATCGAGCAGGCGAACCTCCTGCCGGAGCAGCAAGGCCCCGTCACGCTCTGCGTCCGCGTAGGTCTCGTAGTCCTGCCACGTGCGGTCCTCTTCGGCCTTGCCGCTGGATCCAACGCTCATGCAGGTCGGAAGAGCGTGCGCATGCGACCAGCCTTTCATCCAGTCGATGCGAAAGGACAACCCCTTCGGGCGCGGAGAGGTTTCCAACAACAGCGCTCCGGCGCCGTCGGAGAGCATCCAACGGAGAAATTCGGTGTTGAAATCCACGGTTTTCTTGGCGAAGGTCGATTCCGACGCGGCCTCGTACCGCTGCCGCTTGAGGAGACGCGAGGGCATCTCGGTAGCAACCACGAGCGCCGCTTCGTGCTCATCGCACCGCAAGGCCAACCAGGCGCCCTTGAGCGCCATCATGGACGAGGAGCAAATGGACTGCGCCGTGAGGATTTCGACTTCGGCCATCCCCAAGCCGGCCTGAACGAAGGACGCGAGTCCCGGAACGGGATGATCACCTTGCGTGGACGCAACGGCGAGCATGCCCACTTGGTGAATGGGTCGGAAGGCCCGGTCCATGCATTCTTGCCCGGCCAAGACCGCCATTTGGGTGTTTGAAACCGTGGTTTGTTGGTCGGCGTTAATGCCGTAGTGCCTCGTTTGAATGCCGTTGGCCTTCTGGATTTGTGCTCGAAGGCCAGAAGGTTTCCCGTTCACTGCCCCCAGCACGACTTCCACCTGGTCATTTGAGATGGCCGGACCCGGCAGATGCCACCCGGTCGACGTGATGTACACGGGCGTCATCTTGAATTCCTCCAAGGCAAAGTCGAGACCCCGTTGTCGCGCTCCCATTTCCAGCAGCGATAAATTTCGGACAGGTACGGCATGACGCCGAACACCAGCATGAACACGATGTACCCCACTGCGAAATTACCGTTGACGCCCAGGGACTCCTCCCGCCACTGCAAATGCATGCTGCCGGCCCAGTTGAGGGTGATGAAATCGATGAACGTCTCCCAGCGGCGCACGACGATGAGCAGGAGGATGAAAAACGGAAGGGTGGCCAAGTAGCTGTGCGCATGGGTTTCCCAGATGCTGATTTCGCGCAAGTCTTGGGCGTACTTCACGTCGTAATGTGCCACCAATTCATGGGCCAAAAAGGCCAGAATGCACATGATGAGGACCAGCACGTTGACTTCGAACATCAAGCCAAGAAGGATTGGAATGCCAACCTGAACGCCCATGACCGCGTGAACAAGCGCTTCGCGGAGCCCTGCTGAGGATTCGATGTTGGTGGCCCGGTGGCAAAACCAATCGACACCACCGGCCACGACCCACAAAGGAAGAAGCACGTACAGCAAGATGTTCAGCACAATGGTGCTGGCATCGAGGGTCGGGTCCACGCTGACCCGTGGACGTTCCCATGTATCAAGGCCTCTCCGAAGAGGCTTGGGTTTGACGCACACCCAGCAAAGGAGCAAGCCGTTCCGCTTCGGCGTGCCATCCTGAAAGGTGCACAGTTGGGGACGGGAGTTCCCCAGGGCCGTTCAGCGAAACCTCGTTCATGATCGCCTGGAGATCAGCCACGGTCGTGGTCGATGGAAACCCTTGGACGTGTTCGTTCGGTGCCAGGTACCAGAGAACTTCGGGTACCTTTCCCCCGAAAACCATCGGCGCACCGACGACCACAGGTTCACGGTAGTCGTAGCACGAATCCTGCTGGCACATCAGCCAGATGTCCACGTCTCCTTCAGCAGGGAGGCGTTCATTGACGCCTTTGACCAACGCCGCAAGCCCTTCATGATGCGACTTGCTTGAGGCGTTCAGAAGGTGTCCGGTGGTGCCCAATCCCATTGCACTCGTCACGTCATTCAGGGTCCAACCAAGGATCATCGAAGCCATGCCCGGACTGGATGATGACCTGATTTAAGGTCAGGATTCTTCCTCTTGTCGTCCACGATGTTTGTTGTGCTGCGGAACGTTCGAAGCTGCTGCATCGTTGATGGGTATCGCGTAGTGTGAGAAACACCTGATTATAACTCACATGGCGTGCCAACGCGGACATGAAGAAATCCGTCGTGTACATGCTCATTGCCGTCTTGATGGCGTCGACCCTACCGCTGCAAGCCAGCGCAGACGCCACCCAAGACATCCCCACCAACGCAGCAGCCACCGGCGTCCACAACACGCTTGTGGACGCCTTGACGACCGCTGACCTTGTGACCACCTTGCAGGGCGCGGGTCCGTTCACCGTCTTTGCACCGACGGACACGGCCTTTGCCGAAGCAGGCATCGACGTCAGCACCTTCGACACCCAAGAGGAAATCGACACGCTCACCGCCATCTTGCTCCACCACGTCGTGGCCGGCTCAGTGGCCTCCAGTGCCCTGACGGATGGCATGTTTGCCACCACCGTCAACGGTGACCGCGTGCAGT
>DUHJ01000024.1 GCA_013330925.1 Candidatus Poseidoniaceae archaeon
ATCGGCGATGCCTTGGCGGGCCACGCCGGCGTCGACGGCATCGTCCTGACCGGCGGCGTGCCCACAGGCAAGGCCGTGATGGCCAAGGCCAGCGAGCGCCTCACGCCCGTCACCCTCGAACTCGGCGGCAAGGGCGCGCACCTCGTGTTCCCCGACGCAGACCTGCGGACCGCCGCCAAGGCGGTGTGCTTTGGCATCTTCATGAACGCCGGGCAAATGTGTTGGGCCGGTTCGCGGCTCATCGTCCACGAGGACGTTCATGACGACCTCGTCGAGGCCATCGTGGCCGAGATCGGCAAGTGGCCCGTCGGGCCCGGCCTCTCCGAAGGGGTGCGCATGGGTTCACTGGTCCACACGTCTCACCGGGACGAGGTGCTCGAGAAGCTCAACGCGGGTCTCGCCATGGGCGGCCAAGTCGTGCTTGGTGGCGCCGCGATGACCGAGGATCACCCGGACGGGGCTTTCATGCAACCCACCGTGGTCACCGGCGTGGACGAGAACAACCTTCTCTTCACCGAGGAATTGTTCGGACCCGTGTTGGCCGTGACCAGTTTCTCCGAGGAATCCGAAGCCCTCCGGCTTGCAAACGCGACCGAGTTCGGCCTCCTGAACGGCGTGTGGACTCAGCATCTTGGCCGTGCCCACCGGCTTGCGCGCGACCTGCAGTGCGGCATGGTGAGCATCAACGAGTACCCCATCACCTTCCCACAAACGGCCTTCACCGGATGGAAGATGTCGGGCATCGGCGTTGAACAGAGCCTTGACGCTCTGCGGTTTTACACCCGCGTCAAGAACGTCAACGTGAAGATTTGAGGTGACACCGATGACGGTTGAACGCACGTCCCCCAAACCCGGCGTGGCCATGCTCCGTTTGACCGGAGCCACCGCGAGCGCATCGTTTTCTCGCGCTTCCCTGCCCGTCATCGCCAAGGCGATCGACGAGGTGCTCAACGATGCAGAGGTCCGTGCCCTGGTCATCACCGGCGAGGGGCGGTTTTTCTCGGCCGGTGCCGACATCGATGCCTTCGCAGCATCCATCGAAGCCGGTGACGCACCGGCGCTCATCCGGGATTTGACCGGTCATCTGCACCCCTTGCTGCTGCGCATGCGCACGTCGTCCACCATCTGCGTGGCCGCCATCAACGGGGCGGCCGCAGGCGGTGGGCTCGGTCTTGCGCTGGCCTGCGACGCACGCGTGGCGTCCACGGATGCACGCCTTGCCGCGTCCTACGCTGGCATGGGCCTCTCACCCGATGGCGGGTCCACGTGGCTCTTGCCACGCCTGGTGGGCAACCAGGTCGCCCGACGCTTCTTCTTTGACAACACGATTTGGGATGCACAGGAAGCATACGACCGTGGAGCGGTGGATTACCTCGTCCCTGCTGAGCACCTGATCGATACGGCGCTGGGCGTTGCGGTCGCGTGGAGCGGCTGGAGCGAGCACGTCCGGGAAGCGACGAAACACCTTCTGCACGTGGAGTCCGACAACGATTTGGCCACGCACCTCGATCATGAACGAACGTTGATCGAAGCGGCCGGCACGACGGAGGCCTTCGAGGAGGGCGTGGCCGCTTTCCTCGCCCGTCGACGTCCGAAATCGAATTGAAGGCTCCCCTCCCGTGATACGCCTATGCATTGGATCTACAATGGGTTACACCGGTGTTACAGAGTGGATAAATACGCCCTTGCGGCATCGATTCACATGAACAGAAGGGTTGCTTTCCTTGTCGTCACACTGATGATGACGGTTTCTCTCTCCGGGTGTCTGGGGCGCGGCGGAGGAAACGGTGAGAACGACAACAACATGGGACCTCCTGAAGACGTCAATGCTGAAGCGTACAATGTCCTGTACATTGGTCACAGCTTCGGACGAGTTTTTGCTGAAACACTTCAGGATTATGCCCACACCGCAGGGTTCACCGATCACGCACAGTACATCGAAATGAGTGGAGGTGCTTCAGGCGCCCCCGATAGACTATGGGAAGACAACGGCCATCGTGAGAACATCAAGGCTTACTTGGATACGGGCGAGATTGATGTGTTGATCATGATCTGCTGTTCGGTTGAATTCGTCGAAACAGGCGGACAGTCGGACGAAGCAATTTGGAACTTTACCGATTATGCTTTGGACAAAAACCCAGATACCCGCATTGGACTTTCGATGCTTTGGAAAGATTTTCCCGGACAATATGAGAACGCAAGCGAGCATAAGGACGGAACTGAATTCTTGTACGATTCTTGGGTTCGATTGGCTTCCAACTTGAGCGCTGATTATCCAGATGCAGATGTGTTCACCTTCCACCACGGCGCTGCAGCATATGAATTACGAGACATGTTTGAAACAGACCAACTTGAGGATGACGTCAACCAACTTACGGGTCCAAAGGCAACCTCGGTCTTCACCGATGAAAAGGGGCACGCAGGCCAAATTTTGATCGACACAGGAACGCTCATCTGGCTTCATGCAGTTCACGGTGTGGAACCGTTGGATGTGGCAGAATTTCCCCAATGGAGCACCGACATACGCGTCATCGCAGACTCTCTTCTCGATGAGGAAAATCATCAGTAGCGGCATATCATGTCCATGAACTCGCAAAGGTTCTTGCGAACCCCTCAAGACATGATGGAGAAGTACAATCTGCGTTCAGCCCCTCAAGTACACTGCAGACCGTGATCATGTCAGGTCGGGAAGGTCTGCGGGTTCTGGCGAGCCGCTGGACCAATCGTAAATGCCCAAGCCGGTCTTCTTGCCAAGCCTGCCTTCGTCCACGAGCGCCTCAAGCAGCGGATGTGGGGCGTAGGCGTCGTCGTTGAACGAGGCTTGTAGGTTCAGCAAAATGTCGCGGCGAACGTCGAGACCGACGAGGTCGGTCAGGGCCAAGGGACCCATCGGGTGGCGGTATCCGAGCGTCATGGCGGTGTCGATGTCTTTGGCGCTGGCCACGCCATCGGCGAGCATACGAATGGCTTCGTTGCCCAAGACCACCCCAAGGCGGCTGGTGGCAAAGCCGGGCACGTCGTTGACGAGGATGGCCGTCTTGCCCATGGCCGCCCCAGCGTCCAACGCCAAGGAGACGGTGGACTCGCTCGTGCCCTCGTGTTTCACCACTTCGAGCAGCGACATGATCGGGACGGGATTGAAGAAATGCATCCCAATGAGCCGTTCTGGGTGCTTCAGCACGGAGGCGATGGTACCAATTGAGAGGCTTGATGTGTTCGTCCCAAGCACCGCATCGGGCCGCACCAGGGCTTCGACCTGCGTGAAGATGGATTGCTTGAGGTCCATGATTTCAGGCACCGCTTCGATGATCAAATCAGCCGTCGCGACGGCCTGACCAAGGTCGCTCACCGCATGCAGGTGGACCGACCATGCCGCCTTCTGCTCCTCCGTGGTCTTGCCACGGGCGATGCCCTTGTCCCAAAAGGCGTTGATGCGGTCCATGCCTGCG
>DUHJ01000202.1:0-5252 GCA_013330925.1 Candidatus Poseidoniaceae archaeon
CGCCGATTCCTTCAGAGGCTCATGGCGGGCGCCGATGGCCTGCCGTGACCTTGCACAGCCCTGAGACCCTGGAGAAGGTGGCCGCCCATCCCGAACTTGCGAACCATTCATGGCCGCCGCACTTGCGCTTCCCCGACGGAGGGGCCTGACATCGACGTCCGCAGCCTGCTCGAGTTCGTCAAAGTCGAGCACACCCTGTTTTCCCTTCCCTTCGTGCTGATCGGTTACCTCGTTGCCGTGATGCAATTCAACGTCGAACCTGGCATCGACCTGCTCTGGATTCTGTTTGCAGCGGTCGGCGCCCGAGGCTTGGCCATGGCCCTCAACCGCATCATTGACCGGGACATTGACGCCGCCAACCCTCGCACGCAAGGACGCCACCTCGCCTCAGGAAGCATGAGCATGAGGACCGCATGGTCGTTGGCTGCAGGCTTCCTGGTCATGTTGCTCGTCAGCGCAGGTCTGCTCAACCGCGTGGCGCTGATGATGGCCTGGCTGCCCGTCCTGACCTTCGTCGTGTATCCATACATGAAGCGCTTCACGTGGCTGTGCCACTTTTGGCTCGGGCTGTGCTTGGGTTTGGCCCCTGTAGGCGCGTGGGTTGCGGTGGCGGCCGATGTGCACGGTTGGGCCGCCATCACGGGCATGTTTTCCACACGGACCGAATTCCTCTGGGCGCCCAGTGTCCTTCCCATCTCCCTCGGCGTGGCCCTTTGGATCGCGGCCTTTGACATCAACTACGCCCGCATGGACATGGAGAGCGACAAAGCGCAAGGCATCCACTCCTTCCCGGCACGTTTCGATGAGCGTGCGACGACGCGAACCACGGTCCAACTCTCGCTGTTGTGGTTTGCTTGCTTTGCGTTCGCCGACCCGGTGGACAGCATCTGGTTCCTCGCGGCGGCGGGCGTGATGGCGCTGGCCAACGTCATCGTCGTGCTGCGGATGAAGCGTTTCGGCGATTTTCAAACGGTGCTGTTCCGCGTCTCCATGCTGACCGGTTGGGTGTTGCTCGCCGCGCTTGCCGTGGCTTATGCGACCGAGCCGCCGTGCGATGGGTCTTGCCTGGATTGAGGTGAACCTCTGGAGCGGATTGCTCAAGTGCTGCAAGGTCACGCTTCGACGCATGAATCCGATGCTGACGGCCCTGCTGGAGTTCAATCAGGCCTTCGAGATCCCGAAGTTGGACGCGCCAGGACTTGGCCCGGAGGACTTGGCCGAACTGCGCGTCAAGCTCCTGCGTGAAGAAGTGGAGGAATACGCCCAAGCCTTGGCAGACGGTGATTTGGTCGAAGTCCTCGACGCGCTGGCGGACATCGGCTACATCCTCGCGGGCTCGGTCATCAACCACGGCCTGCATCACCTCTACGACGAGGCCTTCGCCGAAGTCCATCGTTCGAACATGGCCAAACTGGTGGACGGAAAGGTCCTCCGCAGAGAGGACGGGAAAGTCATGAAGCCCGAAGGCTGGACGCCCCCCGAACTTGGGGCCATCCTCTCCAAGCACACGGAGGAACAGGCGTGAGCCGCCCCGTGGCCTTGGTCACTGGTGGAGGCCGCGGCATCGGTGCAGCGGTCTGTAAGCGGTTGGCAAAGGATGGATTCGACGTCCTGCTCACCTACACGACGTCGTCCCGTCCGGCCGAGTTTGTCGTTGACGCCATCCGAGAATCGGGTGGTGATGCCTTGGCGGTCAAGATCGATTGTGCAGCAGAGGACGAAGTGGCCTTGCTGGCCAGCCACCCGTGGATGGCCCGCACCGTGCAGGCCTTGGTGTTGAACCATGGAAGGTACGACCGGGTTCCGGCCAGTGACCTCGACCTCGCACAACTGGATCGGACCATGAACGTGAATTTCCGTGGCGCCTTCCTCGTCTGGGCGGCGGTTCAACCCCATCTTTCCGACGGCGCCCGAATCGTCGTGGTCGGCTCACAACTTGGCACACGAGGGTCCCCGCATGGCGCCGATTACAGCGCGTCCAAAGCAGCCCTGCAAGCATGGGCACGCTCGCTCGCCCAAGAAGCGGGTCCGAGAGGGCAACGTGTCAACGTGCTTGCACCTGGCTACGTCGACACGGACCTGCTCGCCGCCGATACCCCCCAGAAGCGTGAAACACGCGAGGCGGAAGTGCCCTTGCGTCGCCTTGGTTCTCCCGAAGACATGGCGGGAGCGGTGTCCTTCCTCATCGGCGACGACAGCGCCTACATGACCGGTGCCGTGCTCCACGTGAACGGTGGGCTGTACCTTCCCTGAACCCCACAAGGGTTCAAACCGGCGCCCGACCGCCATGAAGCGTGGTCGACGAATGGGACGACGACGGGTCCTTCGAGGCCCGTGCCAACCTCGACGTGGGCGAGGTGGACCTTCAGGAACGGGACCCCTTTGACCTCTCACGAGCGCTCGAAGGCGCTTCGTTGGAACACCTGAGTCCTGACGTGAGCCGCTTTCGCCTTCATTCCGAACATGCACCGGCGGGCGATCAACCCGAAGCAATCGAACAACTCGTGCAGCAAATCGAGGGAGGGCAAGAGCGCTGTGTGCTGCTTGGCGTGACCGGCTCAGGCAAGACCTTCGCCATGGCCAACGTCATCGAACGGCTCAACCTCCCAACGTTGATCATCTCGCACAACAAGACGCTTGCTCGGCAATTGCACCACGAGATTGCCGGCTATTTCCCTGAAAACGCCGTTGAATACTTCGTTTCACACTACGACTACTACCAACCCGAAGCCTACCTGCCCAAGCGAGACCTGTACATCGACAAGGAGCTCTCCATCAACGAGCGAATCGAACAGGAGCGCTTCTCCGCAGTCGCAAGTTTGGTCTCACGCCCAGATTGTGTCATCGTCTCCTCCGTGTCGTGCATTTACGGCCTCAATCCGCCCGAAACCTTCCTGGAGCACCACCTCAGGGTGCACGTGGGCCAGGCCATCGAACCGCAGGACTTGATGCGGGCTTTGGTCGGGCTGCAGTACGCCCGCACCAACACCGACCTCGAACGCGGCCAAGCCCGCTTGCGTGGCGAAGTGCTTGACGTATGGATGCCGAGCCGCGACGATCCACTTCGCATTCGATTCGACTTCGATGGCGTCATCGCCGTCTCCGTGTGCGATCCGGTCAGTTGGGAGGTGCTCGACGCCTTGGAAGAGGCTTGGATTCACCCGAAGGAGTTCTTCATGACCAGCCCGGAGCGGTTCGAAATCGCGCTTGAGCGGATTGAAAGCGAACTGAACGACCGGCTGCGGTACTTCGACGGAACGAAAGAGCAGGTGAAGCGCCATCGCTTGGAACAACGCACAGAGTACGACCTTGAGATGCTGCGGGAAGTCGGACACTGTTTGGCCATCGAGAATTACTCACGGCATTTCGACGGCCGTGAAGCAGGCGAACGACCGTATTGTTTGCTCGACTTCTTTGCGGCCTGCGCGCGTCAATTCCATGGCGACCCCACCCGTTTCCTGGTCATCATGGACGAGTCGCACGTGACCCTCCCGCAAGTAGGAGGCATGTACCACGGGGACAGGGCACGCAAAGAGAACCTCATTGAGCACGGCTTCCGATTGCCTTCGGCCGCGGACAACCGGCCGCTGAAAATTCCAGAATTCCAAGGCCTTGTCCCGCAAATGGTCTACGTCTCTGCAACACCGGGCGAGCGCGAATTGCGGCACCTGTGTGAGGTGACCGGTCAACCGGTGCCTGAAGGCCTGCTTCACGTCGCTTCCAGGGGCGGCGCTGGGCCCGCGGACGTGGCCAAGAAAATCCAGGGCTCGCCGTCGATGTACGAAATGCTGCAAACGATTGACCACTTGCCACGCATGGAAATTCGACCGACGGGCTTGTTGGATCCGGGCATTGAAGTTCGACCCACTGAAGGGCAAGTGGCCGACTTGCTCTCAGAAATCAACGCCAGAATCGACCGTGGGGAGCGGACCTTGGTGACCGTCCTGACGATCAAATTCGCCGAAGAGGTCGCCGCATACCTCAGCCGAATGGGCGTGAAGGCGCACCACCTCCACTCGGAAATCGACACCATCGAACGCACCGAGATCATCAACGCGTTGCGCTTGGGCCTCATTGACGTCATTGTCGGCATCAACCTGCTCCGAGAGGGATTGGACATTCCTGAGGTCAGCTTGGTGGCGATTTTCGACGCGGACCGTCAGGGCTTCCTTCGCAACGAGCGATCGCTCTTGCAAACCATCGGGCGTGCTGCGCGAAACGCCAACGGATCCGTCCTTCTCTACGCCGACAGCGTTTCGCCTGCCATGACCGGAGCCATCCGCCAAACCTTGGAACGTCGCCAGCGGCAACACGAGGACAACGAACGGCGTGGCATTGTACCCCGCACCATCGTCAAGGCCCTTCCACAAATGGGCCAAGAATCGGAGGGCCTCCTCGAAGGCACCACCACCTCCCGTGGTGGGAAACGTTTGGTGGCGAAGCGTGGTGGGCGTGCAGACGGCCCTGCTGCGGCCTTTTTGCCAAGCAACAACACGGCGGACAGTGACCAGCGTATTCCAATTGAAAATTCAATTTCTCAATTGGAACATGACGAAGATTTTCCCACCTCAAAGGAAGCCTTGGTCGACCTGGCCGCTGAATTCAAAGCAGCGATGGAAGACGCTGCACGGGCCCTTGATTTCGAAGAGGCCGCTCGGCTCCGTGACCGGTTGATGACGATCCGTGACCGGCTCGATGGCGCAGGGATTGATTGAAAACGGGCACAGTCGAGGCCGAAACATGGCCATTGACCCAGACCAGTTCGACGTGCCCGTGGTCGATTACGACTTTTCGAACGCCACCTCACCGAAGGGGCTGCTCGACCAAATGGCCTCAGCAGGCGGCTTCACGGCCACGAAACTGGCGATGGCCCGAGACATCCTTCGCGACATGGACCATGCCTTGAGCGAAGCCGATCACGACCCAGCACAGATGCTGAACTGGCTGTCCTTCCCCGCATGCTTGTGCGCGACCGGAACCCGCGGATTCTTCGTGGAAGCCTTGCGCAGGAAGATGTTCAACGTGGTCTCAACGACCTGCGGTACGCTCGATCATGACATCGCGCGAGCGCATGCAGCGTATTACCACGGTGCCTTCGAATTGGACGACATCGAGCTTGGTGAGCACGATCTGATGCGCTTGGGCAACGTCATCGTCCCAACCTCCTCGTACGGTGAGATCATCGAATCTGTGGTCATGCCTGCGCTCGAGGACATCCGCAAGGAGCGGCTTGAGCAGACCGGCTTGACCGG
>DUHJ01000202.1:5575-13385 GCA_013330925.1 Candidatus Poseidoniaceae archaeon
CGGCTTGACCGGAGCAGACGCATGGCTCGGCTTCGGCTCCATCCACTTGGTGTGGGCCTTGGGTGAACGAATCGGTACGGAAGATTCGCTGATCTATTGGGCGGCCAAGCACCGCATCCCCGTCTGCATCCCTGGCATCACCGATGGATCCATTGGAGCTCAATTGTTCATGTTCCGGCAGAAGTACCGGGACTTCCACATCGACACCTTGGCCGACGAGCAGGTCATGAGCGACCTGACCTGGGACGTGGAGACCTCAAACGCCCTGATGGTCGGTGGTGGAATTTCCAAGCATCACGTGATTTGGTGGAACCAATACCGAGGCGGACTTGACGCTGCCGTGTACATCACGACGGCTCCTGAACACGACGGTTCCCTGTCAGGAGCACGGCTCCGTGAAGCCATTTCCTGGGGCAAAATGCGACCTGAAGCTCCGAACGTCTGTGTCGAGGGAGATGCCAGTGTGCTGCTTCCGCTCCTCGGTGCAGATTTGTTCACCCGCGGTTGAGTGCTCCCTCGACCAGGGCCAGATGGTGCATCAAGGCTTCACGCACCGTCATCTGGGGGCGCCAACCCTCTGAACGGTGCTCAGACAAGAGACGGTGCAAAGGTCCGAGATCTGGCTCCTGATCGTCCAATTCAACGGGTTCAACCCGGACAGGTGGACGCTGAGGTTCAGCCAACACCTCGACCGAGAAGGCACCGACTTGCCCTTGCTCCCAGCGTCGGTGCAGGAGGGCGGCCTCGTGCATCAACTCAGTGGCCTGCCAACGCCTCCGACCGCTGAGGACGAGGCGTCCTTCTGGCACCGGGTGTGCTGCGAGGCTCAACAGGGCCTCGACAAGGTCATGCTCGGCCACCCACCAACCGGCCCTCGCATCAGCATCAAGCAAGAGATCGGGCCAGAAACTTGCCGTGAGCGTAGGAATCACGTCGATGGGGCACACCTGCAGCACGCGCCCGTCTCGCTCCACTTCGAAACGGGACCCGTCCCCTGGACCGGACAAACGTGCAGTGGCATCCTCTTCCTCAATGAGCGAAGACAAACCCAGTGGGTCACGCACCCGGGCAAGTTGCCTGGCGGCCTCCGTTACGCCAGCAACAGGGTGGCCTTTGCGGGCTGCATGGAGCATCACGGTCGCGGAAAAGCGCGGATGAAGTCCACGCAGGTCCACGGCGGCCATGCCCGTCCACCTTCGCCCGCCTCTATGAGTTCGCCGACATGACGAAAAACGAAATATGCCGTTTTCCAATTGAAAATTCGCTTAAACTATCGATTATTAGGTCGAAATCTACCGGCCAGGCGACCCCACCCCGGCACCGATCGGACGGGCCCGCCTACGCGTGGTGAAGAATGAGGAAAGCCCAATTGGAATTTCACCTCGTTCAGAAATGAAAGATGCTGCGATTTACTTATGGAAATGGATTATGCGACATGCCGATTATCGGCGATTTCCAATTGATTCTTCGTCACTAACTGCGTATTCCCAATTGAACAGTTACATTATCCGTCGAAGACATTAAGTGTCCCCCTCAGCACAGGCGGTGCAACGGGAAGGGAGAACATGGCACCAACAGACTACCACATCCAGGAATTGATGCAACGCGACGTGTACGTCAAGGACACCAAAGTGGGCACCATCATCGGGGAACGTCACCACCCCAACGAATCACGTGTGCGATCCGTTCGCCTTCTGGTCGAAACGGACGTGGCGGGCGAATTCATGCGCAAGCCTGCTGAATTTGCACCCCTTCCCAAGGAGCTTGTTCACAGCATCAACGACGACGGCTCCGTACGCCTCTCCAAGTCCATGCGCGAACTCCAGCGTCGCTG
Source organism: Candidatus Poseidoniaceae archaeon (assembly GCA_013330925.1). Taxonomy (GTDB): domain Archaea; phylum Thermoplasmatota; class Poseidoniia; order Poseidoniales; family Poseidoniaceae; genus MGIIa-L3; species MGIIa-L3 sp11892u. Next base: position 7,410 of record DUHJ01000202.1, read on the forward strand.
GCGCAACACCGTGCGCATCGACGAACAGCTCTACGCACCCGACGAAATGCTCGACCGTGCGGTCTTGGACAACCAGGGCAACGAAGTCGGCATCATCACCGGCCTCCTGAAAGTCAAGCGCACCTACAAGGGATTCATCGTCACCCTTCGCGTCGGCGTCCAGCAGCGTTTCGAGCTCGGAGAGACCGTCCGGCTGCCCCTCACGGCCATCGCACGTACCCGTGATCGGCTTGATGAAGTGGTCCTTGGCCGCACCTTTGAACGGGCCATGCAGTTGCCGTCCTACATCACGCTCAACGAAATGGACGCCTCTGAATTTGAGTGATTGCCTCACCGTCATCCTTTTGATGGCACGTCAGGTCGGCGTCCTGCCCAAGCGCGGGTAGCTTAGTCGGTTGGAGCACCCGGCTGATAACCGGGAGGTCGCAGGTTCGAGTCCTGCCTCGCGCACTCACCACCTCTCACGGGAAAGCCCTTGAAGCGCCGGTTGAAGCCATGCTCGTGGCGGTCGTCTCCAGCAGCAACGCGCGGGCCATCGCGGAGGAATTGGCCACCAGCCTTGGTTGGACCCACATCCATGCCGAATCACGACGCTTCCCCGACACGGAAGGCTACGTCAGGATGCCAGAAGAGCACATTGAGGCCATTCGAAGCGAGCCTGTCGTCGTGGTGTCGAACACCTTTCCAGACGCTGGCATCGTGGAAACCCTGCTTCTCCTGGACTTGATCCGGGACCTCCGGGCGGGAAACATGGAAAATTTGCGAAATATCGGCCCCCAAGCCATGGATGACGTCGGATCTGGCGTGATTTTGGCCGTCCCTTACTACGGCTATGCCCGACAAGACAAGCGCTTCAAACCAGGTGAACCGATTTCGGCCAAGGCCATCGGTCGGTTGCTTGCCGCCCATTGTGACGCAATGGTCGTGCTCGATCTTCACGCTCCCGCCGTGCTGGAAGACCTCCCTGTCCCCGTCGCTTTCACGAGCGCGATGCCCGAACTCGCCGCTCACCTCCAAGACACGGTCAAACCTGACTTCGTCCTCTCTCCCGACAAAGGTGCCATCGACCGTGCTTCAGCGGTCGCGGAAGCCATTGGCTGCGGGTTCTCTTATCTGGAAAAGACGCGAATTGATGCCCGCACCATCGTTCACAAGGCGAAGGACTTGGACGTCGACGGCAAGGTGGTGGCCATCGTCGACGACATGATCGCCACAGGCGGCACCATCTGCCGTGCAGCAGATGCCCTCCGCAGCCAAGGCGCGACCGCGGTGCACGCTGCGTGTTGCCACGGACTGTTTACCGGCGGCGCCATTCACAGGCTCTCCAGTTTCGTCGACGGCGTGCATGCGACGGGAAGCCTGCCGAACCCCCGCGGTGTCATCCAAGGCGGGCCAGCACTCGCGCGAGGCGTCGAATCCATCCTCAAAACATGGTCTTGAGGCCGGCAAACGCTTGGCGGTGCGTTTATATCCGAACCACGTGGCGCACGGCTTACCTACACGAGGAGGATATCCGATGAGTGTGCATGTTCGATACGAAACCCCTGAAGACGTCAGCAACAAGATCTACGAATTGGTGCAAGCCTGCAATGGCGGCCGCATCAAGCGCGGGTCGAACGAAGTCACCAAAGTGGCCCTTCGCAAGACTGCGGCCTTTGTCGTCCTCGCTGAGGACGTCAACCCCCCCGAGTTGGTCAACCACATCCCACTCATCTGCGACGACAACAGCATCCCCTTCGGCTACGTTCCTTCCCAGGAATTCTTGGCCAAGGAAGCCGGCATGGAAACTGGAGTGAAGGCCGCAAGCCTCGCCATCATGGACGTGCCCAAAGCCGCCCAGGAAATGCTCGATGAAGTCCTCGAACTCATCAAGGGCCTGCGGGCTTGAACGGAGGAATCCACATGAGCGAAGAACTCGGAGGATGGCCCGCTGAGGTCGTCGAAGTCGTCGGCCGAACCGGTATGACCGGGGAAGCAACGCAGGTGAAGGTCCGCGTCAACGACGCACCCAACCCACGCGACGTCGGTCGCATCATCACCCGAAACGTGCTCGGCCCCGTCCGAGTCGGTGATATCCTGATGCTCAAGGACACGGGCCGCGAGGCCCGCAAGTTGAATGCGAGGTGAACCCCATGCCAGAGCGACGTGTTTGCAGCTTCTCCGGTGACGAGATCGAACCCGGTACGGGAACGATGTTCGTCCGACGCGACGGGAGCATCTTGTGGTTCAAGAATTCCAAGGCCCGCAAGAACATGGTCCACCTCAAGCGTAACGCGCGCCGCGTCAAGTGGACGCGCCATTACGTGAAGGGCGGCATCCAGTGAGCCACCGGCCATAGGATGCTTCTTGAAGGGCGGCTCGGTCGCCGACTCAGGTGAAAACCATGCAGACCACGTATGTCATGATCAAGCCCGACGGTGTCCAACGCGGCTTGGTCGGTGAAATTCTCAACCGATTCGAACGCAAGGGCCTCCAATTGGTGGGCATGAAGTCCATGGTCCCCGACGAAACCATTGCGCGCACGCACTACGCCGTGCACGCTGAACGTCCTTTCTTCGAGGGCCTCATCACCTTCGTGACCTCAGGGCCTGTCGTCTGCATGGCATGGCGTGGCGTTGACGCCATCGCCGTTGCACGTCGCCTCATCGGCGCCACCAACGGCCGCGAAGCCGACCCCGGCACCATCCGTGGCGATTACGGCATGGACATGGGATACAACATGATTCACGGATCCGACGGAGAAGACACCGCTGCTGCGGAGTTGGCCCTCTGGTTCCCTGAAGGCCTGATGGAGTGGACTCAAGACGGCCAGCGCTGGGTCTACGAATGATCGAGGTGGGGGCATGTCGGACGAGGCGGAACCAACCGCCCCCGAAGAGGACGCCCCACTCCGAGGTGAAAACCGACAACCGATCGTCAGCGTGCTCGGGCACGTTGACCATGGGAAAACCAGCCTGCTCGATTTGGTCCGCTCCATTGGCGTGGACCGTCAAGCCTCGGTGATGGACCGCGAAGCCGGTGGCATCACCCAACACATCGGCGCCACCGAAGTCCCCGCCGCCGTGCTCAACGACACCTGCGCGGCAATGATGGGTGGCCGGAATTTCAAGTCCCCCGGTTTGCTCTTCATCGACACACCTGGCCACCATTCCTTCACGTCGCTTCGTTCACGTGGGGGCCAGTTGGCCGACATCGCCATCCTCGTGGTGGACATCATGGAAGGGCTTCAGCCTCAGACCATTGAGAGCTTGGAGATCCTTCGACGAACCCGAACGCCATTCGTCGTGGCCGGGAACAAAGTGGACCGCCTGCACGGTTGGCGTTCCGAACGTGGACGAGCGTTCATCGCCTCCTTCCAAGAACAGCGAAAGGACGTGCAAGCACTCTTCGAAGACCGGTTTTGGAAGATGGTGGGGATGTTCGGTGAGCATGGGTTCAACCTCGAACGGTACGACCGCATCAAGGATTTCCGCAGTGACGTCGCTCTTGTCCCCATGTCAGCCAAGGAGGGCGAAGGCCTTCAGGACCTGCTGACGGTGACCGTTGGTTTGGCCGAACGTTTCCTCGAAGACCGCTTGACGGACACCCTGGGTGACGCCGAGGGCACCATCTTGGAGATGAAGGACGAAGTCGGCATGAGCAAAACGATCGACGTGATCCTCTCCCGAGGCATCCTCCGAACGGCTGACCGCATCGTCTTCGCCACCTCTGACGGTCCTGCAACCACCCGGATCAAGGGGCTGAAGAGGCCACGAGGCATGTCCGAAATGCGCGACGCGGGTGACCGTTGGGAAAGCGTGGACCACGTGGAAGCGGCCTGCGGCGTGAAGATCGTCGCACAGGGCCTTGAGCGCGCCCTTGCCGGCACCACGGTCCGGTTGGCCAAGGACGATGAAGCCCTCGAAGCAGCGATGGCCGCGTGCAGGGAGGAATGCCGGGTTGACATCGACTTGGACGAAGAAGGCGTCGTCATCAAAGCGGACACCATCGGTGGGCTGGAAGCACTCGCGTTTGAATTGGGCCAGCTCGACATCCCAATCCGCATGGCCACCGTTGGCCCTGTGAACAAGCGGGACATCTTGACCGCGGAATCGGCCAAGGACCCCCTGAACCGCATCATTGCGGGATTCTCCATCGCCCCGAACCGTGAGGTTGCGGACCGCCTGACCGGGGATGACGCACCCGTCAAATTCGTGGCAGGGGAGATCATCTACCACATCATCGAGGAAATCGAGACGTGGCGTGATGAAACCAAAGCCGCGGCCGAAGCCGCTGCTCGGGAAGACCTGGTGCACCCGGGCCGATTGCTGTACCTCGAAAACCACACCTTCCGTGGACGCGACCCTGCGATCGTTGGGGTCCGTGTGGTTGGCGGTCGCGTTCACATCGGTCAACGGTTGATGCGTCCAGACGGTTCCCAAGTGGGGCAGGTGAAGTCCCTTCGTACGCGCGACAGTGAGGACGTGCGAGAAGCAAACCAAGGCGATGAAGTGGCCTGCGCCATCCAAGGCCCAACCGTCGGGCGCCACATCAACGAAGGCGACGAATTCTTTGTCGACGTCCCGGAATCGCATGCGCGTCGGCTCCGGAAAGTGGAATTGACGGCAGTTGAACAAGAGATTCTCGAGGAAATCGTGCGACTGCATCGAAAAGAGAACCACTTTTGGGCCAGATGAGTGATGCAAGGGTGATGTCGCCCGCAAGCACGTTCAAATATGGATGGACAAGCCTACAGGTCTGAATAGGTGATAGGATGCAAGCAGCAGACGCGAACACCGCGAAAATCATCAGCACCGTGTCCCAGATTGCAAACGACCTCATGAGCGAGGTTGGAAAGGTCATCATCGGAAAAGAGGAGAACCTCCGTCGTGTCACCGTTGGAATCCTCTCAAACGGCAACATGCTCCTTGAGGACTTCCCCGGGTTGGCCAAGACCCTGCTCGCGAACACCTTCGCACGTGCCCTTGGCTGCAAGTTCAAGCGTGTTCAGTTCACCCCTGACCTGCTTCCCTCCGACATCATGGGAACCTACATGTACGACCAAAAGTCGGGTGACTTCAAGCTCCGCGCTGGCCCCTTGTTTTCCAACATCCTCCTCGCTGACGAGATCAACCGTGCTCCGCCCAAGACCCAGGCGGCCCTGCTTGAGGCGATGGAAGAGAAGCAAGTGACCATTGAGGGCATCACCCACAAGCTTCCTGCCCCCTTCGTCGTGTTGGCCACCCAGAACCCCATCGAACAAGAGGGAACCTACCCGCTCCCTGAGGCACAGATGGACCGTTTCCTGATGAAAATGAGCATGGGATACCCCGACCGTGCAGAAGAGAAGGCCATCTTGGCTCGTCGAAAGATGCGAGGGAAGGACGAACACGAAGTCGATCAGGTGACTGAACCCAAGAAGGTCGTCGCCATGCAACGTGCCCTGGAAGGCGTTCACGTGGACCCCTCCATCCTTGCGTACATCGTTGAAATCGTTCAGCGCACCCGTGAAGACCACCGCGTGGTCAACGGCGCATCGCCCCGTGCCTCTCAGGCCCTGTTCAAGACCGGCCGTGCCTCAGCGGCCATCGCCGGTCGCACCTACGTGGTGCCTGACGACATCAAGAGCGTCGCCATGCAGGTCATCAGCCACAGGATCGTGATGAAGCCCGAAGCCAAGATTCGAGGCATCACCGGCGGGCACATCGTTCGCAAGATCCTGTCCGAAGTTCCTGTGCCCGTGGTTCAGCCCGTTTGATGCGGATTGAGGCCGGGGTTGATAGGGGAGAGCCGAGGTTCAACGTCTCGGGAGTGAAGGCATGGACCCGTACAAGATGGTCATCGCGGTCGCCAACCAAAAGGGCGGTTGCGCGAAGACCACCACGGCGGTCAACCTTGCAGCGGCGCTGGCCCGCGGTCACCAGAAGATGGGGCTACCTCCTGCGAAGGTGTTGCTCATCGATTTGGATCCGCAAGGGAACTGCGCGACGTCCTTTG
>DUHJ01000119.1 GCA_013330925.1 Candidatus Poseidoniaceae archaeon
TGGGGTGTGGTCGTCCTGCCGGCCATGCCTGGCTTCTACACCCACCCGACCTCCATCGAGGACATGGTGGACTTCATCGTCGCCCGCATCCTCGACCAACTGAAAATCGAGCATCGGCTTGGGCAACGTTGGACCGGCGAGGAAATCTGAACCGAAACGGCGGGCGTCCAGCCTCCAGAGATTCGCCTGACCTCGATGCAACCCACCACCGCCTTGATGAAGGCCCAAGCGAAGCACCCCGCATGAGTGAGGACCTGACGGTGCTCAACGTGGCCGAACTCAAGGAACGGTTGCGCGAGCAAGGCTTGCCTGTATCGGGTCGGAAGCAAGAACTCCTCGAGCGGCTCCAAAGCGCCGCCGTCCCCTCACCATCCCGAAGCGTGAGCGATTTGGACCCGGCCTTGGACGCGGTCGATCCTGCCGAGGTCCTCGACATGTTGCCCACCGAATCCGGGGGACTGCAGGCCTTCATGCGGCGAGAAGGGCCGTTGGGGGTCCCCATGGCGGGATTCGTGGCGGTCGGCATCGCGGCGATGCTGTTGACGGTGGTGCTCTTCACCACCGGCGTCATTGGCGGTGGCAAAGACCCAAACTGGCAGCTCATCGACTACGACGCAAACCAAGCCGAGGCCTACGCCAACGGCCTGCTGGCGCTCGGGCACCCCGATTGGGAAGGCCGCATGTCCGGCACGGCCGAGGAACATGCGGCCGCGGAAAGCATCCTCGAAAACCTGTCCGACATGGGGTACACCACCCAGATGAATTCCTACCCAGTGGACATGTTCAGCATCAACGGCGAACCTTCGCTGCGCATGTGTCCGCCCGGCGCCTTGCCGCTGGTGCAACCGTGTGGACCTGGTGACATCGGTGCCCAAGGACGCATCGTCACCTTTGAGCACCGGACCGATTACGTCATCCAGGGATTCTCTGGCTCCATCGACGTCCAATTCAACATGGACATGCCCGTGGTCGACCTCGGCGACGGTTCGGACGATGGCGCGTGGTCGTCGGCCGGAGGTGCCGTGGGCTTGGTGGACAGCGGTGGAACGACCGGTGGCAACACCGAATTGATCGTCAAAGCCGCTCAGAACGACCTTGCAGGCCTGATCCGAATCAACACCGCCTCCAATTGTGGCTTGGTCGAAGCGGACGATTGCGTGCCGATTTTCAAGACGGTCCTGGTGGACGACGTTAAGGCCGCCAACGGAGGTTCCTTGCCCGACATCGCCTTCCTTGCAGTGTCAAACAACACCGGACAACAGATGCGCCAACTCGCCGAGGACGGTGCGCGGTTGGAGATGGTCGTGGACGTCACCAACAACGGACAACTCGAGGTCAAGGTGCCCTGTGGCACGATGACTGGAACCTCCTCGGAAGTGGTCATCGTCGGCGCCCACCACGACACGGTGTACCACAGCCCGGGGGCGGTGGACGACACTTCAGGCACGGCCAGCGTGCTCGAGATGGCGCGGCAAATCGCCAAGATCGCCGAAACAGAAGGGACGCCAGAACGCACCCTACGCTTTTGCACATGGGGCGGCGAAGAGGAGGGGCTCTTTGGATCGAAGGCCTACGTGCAGGCCAACGGACAGGTTTTGGCGAGCAACCTGCGCCTCTACATCAACCTCGACATGAACCACGTGGACATCGATGCAAACCGAGGCAACGGCATTTCCATGTTCAGCAACAACGCCGAAGACCTTGCGAACATTCAGGCGATCTACGCCCTCTACCAGACCGAGCGTTCCGACGTGGCCGAGCGTTACTCGGTGAGTTTCTCGCTGCTTGACGGCGCGCAAGGCTCCGAGACGGGCATGCCCTACAACTCCGACCACGGCCCCTTCGTCTACGACCTGCCGGGCGGTGTGGAAGGGGACGCCATCGTCTGCTACGGCAGCGGGTCCTACGAGTACCACACCTACGCGGACGACATGTCACGCTTCAACGCAGAATCCCTTGGCGTCTCCGTGACCGTGTACGGCACCTACCTACGTTGGCTCGCGTGGGGCTGAGCGGCACGGTCTTAGGGGGCCGCCTCAGGGTTCGGTTCATGCCGCCCCGTCGTGCCCATGCGTCGCACATTCTGGTCGATTCGAAGGCCGAAGCCTTGCAGATTCGAGAGAAGTGCACGTCGCTCAAGGCCTTCCAAAAGATGGCACGAAAGAAATCCAGCTGCCCCTCGAAGGGCAACAACGGGGACCTTGGCTGGTTCCGCAACGGTCAGATGGTCCGCCCCTTCGACACCGCGGTGTGGAGCATGCCCGTGGGCGAAGTCTCCGACCCTGTCCGCACCGAATTCGGCTGGCACCTCATTTGGGTCCACGAAAAGGACGAACCCTGAGGTGAGCACGTGGCCTACACCATCGGGCTGGAAGGCTACGAGGTCCACGCGACCCACGGCTGGTTCGACCACGAACTCGAGCGCACGCAGCCCTTCGTGGTCGACGTGACCGTGGTGACCGGCAGCGTTGGAGCCACCCAACTCGACGCCACGGTCAACTACGCCGATCTGCAGGCCGCTGTGGACGCCGTGTTGCTCGAATCGGAACAACCGTACCGCCTGCTCGAGGCCATGGTGGACGCGATCCTTGATCAACTCGTGACCACGCCAGGGGTGGCCAAGGCCACCGTGCGCATCGCCAAGCCCGAAGCACCCCTCCCGCATCCCGGCGGATGTCCTTGGGTCGAGGCTTCACGCGTTACAGAAGCGGAGCCTTGATGCGGCGCGTCGACGGACGCCGCGCATGGACGAGGCGCCAGTGAAGCGCGTCTACGTGCCCTCGGTCATCGAAGAGGAGCAAGGGCCGATCGGTCTGGGTTGCTTTTCCGAGGAAGCGACCGCATGGCGCGTGCTTCGTGCCTTCCTGAAGAAAACCGAACGCATGCGACTCGAACGTGCCAGCGTCGTGGCCTGGGACGTCGACGTCATCGGCGAAGACGGCATGACGGAACTCGCACACCTCCTGGTCCGTGAATGTCCGGTCTGCCGCCGCCGGACCATGTGGGTGGACCTTCGCCAGTTCAGCGCCCTGTGCTACGGCTCAGCGTGCGAAGCCTGGGTGGAAGAACATCCCACAGAGGCGGACACGGTGGACTGCGGTTGGCCCCAGACCCGCTTCTTCCAGCGTTGCAAAACGGCGGAAGAGGCCTTCGAGGTGCTTGCTGGCTTGGGCGCGGACATCCATGCGCACGACGAGGAGCGTCAGGGCGAGGCCGAGGCCGCCATGGACAACGAAGGGTCCACCTGAGGACCTTCCTGAGCCCTCTATGAGGACCCACTGCAAGGTCGACGGAAAGAGGTCAAACCGCCCTCGGCCATACCAGACCTCAGAAGCCTCTTATGGCAATCCAAGTCCAAAACAGCAGGTGGAGACCGCCCGAGACCGCAAGGGACACCAGTCCTCCAATCATCAGCGGCATCCGTGCCGTCACATATGCATAGATGCCAATGGCGAGGGACACGACGGGCCACACGACCACCGAAACAAGGAACCAGCCCAGGGCCGTCCACCCGTCCCCCTCGTCGATGATGAGACCGAGGACAATCCCCAAGCAAGCAAGCAGGAACGGGGCCAAGGAACCGATCCAGAATCCCAGCTCAGAGAAGATGTCCAGAAAAGACGGCGCATCTGAGTTCCATTCAAACTGCTCGTTGCAAAGCGGGCAATCAAACGTTCCAGACGCGTTTGTGCCGAGGTTGATTCTCCCGCCACAGTGAGGGCAATCCACCTCAACATTGGCCATGTTCTACACCAGACGAGGCCGTGAATGAACCTTCAGGCGGAGGCCTCGAGGACTCCGCCTGAAGATCTCCCCCGGCGTTCAAAACGACAAAGGTCAAACGGATGCGGACCCGGTAATCACCCAAACAAAAAACGCCACCAGGGCGAGACAAAGGGCCGCAAGGATTCCAAAAATCACGAAATTCGCGAGGCCAGACCTTTGACCTGACTTGTCGCCCCCGAGAAGGAGGTCGAAGATGATGAACCAGATGATCTCGAAGACGATCCACATGCTTCAACCGGAAGAAGGGTGACGGATTAAGGATGCTCCGAAGAGAGGCTGACCACCGACGTTGTGAGCATCACGGCTTCAGCGCAAACCGCGATTCCCAAATCAAAAACGATCAGGAATCCGCAGAACCTGCATCCATG
>DUHJ01000145.1 GCA_013330925.1 Candidatus Poseidoniaceae archaeon
CGCTTGAGAATCCTCACGCGCACCTCAGGAAGGACGTGTCCTTCGAGAAAGCGGCAGGAGGCACGGTGATCGCCGACCCATTGACCCTCTACGATTGCTGCCCGACCTCCGACGGTGCGGCGTGCGTCGTGCTTGCATCTGCAGACGTTGCACGGCGCCTGACGGACACTCCGGTGTGGATGCGAGGAAGCGGGGCGGCTGCAGACCACCTTGCGCTCCACGATCGTCCGAGCTTGACCACGCTGGCCGCCACACGCTCCGCGGCATCCCAGGCCTACACCCAATCCGGTTTGTCCGCCACCGACCTCGATTTGGCAGAGGTTCACGACTGTTTTACCGTCGCTGAGCTGTTGGCCACAGAAGACCTTGGTCTCACCCCAACGGGGCACGGCGGCCGCTTTGCTCGGGACGGTGAGGGCCGTCGGAACGAAGGGCGAACCACGGTCAACGGCTCTGGTGGTCTGAAGGCCAAGGGGCATCCGTTGGGCGCCACCGGGGCGGGTCAGGCGGTCGAGGTGTTCAAGCAACTCCGAGGCGAAGCCGGCCCACGTCAAGTTCGTGATGCCGAAGTTGGCTTGACGCACAACGTCGGTGGCTCGGGCGCCACGTGTGCCGTCCATGTCTTCGGGAGGTCGTTGGAATGATCCTTGCCGCCGGTGAATTTGGTGTTGCTGTGCATCATTTGGACGAAGGGGTCGTGGCGGCGTCCCGTTTCCACGTTAACGAACGTCGCGTGTTTGGTCCCGATGAAGACGTCGTGACGATGATCATCGACGCCCTTGAGGCATGGCATCGAAAGGGGCACGGCACGTCTGTGGCGGTTCCGTTGAACGACCACGAACTCCCTGTGGTCCAGGCAAGCCTTCCATGGCTCCAAATCGACGACGATGCAGATGCTGTCCTTCACCGCATGAAACACGGCGCAGCCGTCCTTCCACGAAACCATGATTTCGACGCTCATGCGGTTTCGGTGGACCCGAATCTGCGCATCGACATGGACCTTGACGACCACACGGCCATTCACGATGCGTGGAACCGTGAAATGAAGGAAACCAACGTCTCTCAAGGCGCCTACGTTTCTGGTCAAGTCCACGACCTTGGCATGGAAGCCCGTTTGGGCATGCGAGCACAGGCCGGTCCCATGTGGCCACCCCGGGGGGCGACGTCGGACGGGTCTGCCCCGGCCCAAGGTCCGTTGCTGACCACGACGGCCCGAGTCGTGTCATGGACGAAACTGATCGCAGCGGGTTGCCCGTCGGAATTCGCGATTCGAGCGCCATTTCTCGGTGGGTTGACGTCCATGATCCTCGCCTTTGACCAAGGCCCTTCGGGCGTCTTCCTTCATGTCGATGGATTCCCAAGTCAGGTCGCCATCGATGACACGATGGGTTTGGTCGTGCGACGTGTCTACGCCCAAGACGGGGTCCTTCGGTATGGGAGAAAGGCCGTTTCGCCTTCGGCATGAACACCTTGAAGTCCGGGCTCGGTCCCTCGGGGGGTATGGCTGGATTCAATCCCCGCCGAGGACGTCGCGAAGCCGCAGACAACTTGGCCGTGAACGAGGAGGGCGATTGCCCACGCTGTGGTGGAGACGCACAGCCGTCGACCTTGACCGGATACTTGGCGTGTTCGAAGTGTCGATACGAGTGGGCAGACCCCAACCACGTTGACTCAAATTCAGGTCCTGTACGTGACGATCACCACTACAACACTGAGTTGATCGACCAGTTCAAGCAAGACCTCCAATCGGGTGAACTCCGCGGCATGCTCGGGATTGAGACAGGGCTCTCTGGGGAACAAGAAGCGAGCCTGAAGCGCCTCGAAGACAAATGGATGAGCGGCATGCAAGGGCAGTTCAACGCAGCAGCCGAAGAACGCAAACCACTGATGATCAGCTTCGACGACGACGACAATTTGCTCTCGACAAGGATCGCAGCTTTCCACATTCTGACCAACGATTTTGACGGCGGTGAGGAACTGCGCTTGGAATATCCGGGATACGGGACCGAGTTCTACGCCTACAACGAATCCAGCCCGACTGGATGGCGTCGAGGACGAACAAAGGAGGACACGGCTCGGTCGATCACGAACACCATCAACCGTCATTCGCGTTTGGTTTACGCCAACCTTGAGGGGAGCAGCATTCACCTGGAACTCCGCGATGACTCGTTCAAGGCCAATTCCTTGGTGGTGTTCGCGGACGACCCTGGCGGTCAAGACATCGTGGCTGAGAAGGGCGGCGTTCGACTTGACCATCGCGAGATTCAGGTGGTCGACGATTACCGGAGCGTCGTTGAACTGGTGCTCGAGGACGGCATCATCTCACCGTCGGAGGACCAACTGCTGTGGGCCATGCGACAACAACTCGGCATCGACGACCACCACCACGTGTCCATCGTGATGCAAATATTCGGTGACGAAGCTCAGAAAGAATGCACCTCTTGCTCCGGCATGGCTGAACTTTACCCCGAGCATGCAGCATGGTATTGCCACACCTGTGATGCGTGGTGCTGACCCCAACTTGCCCAAGGGATGGTTCATAAGCGAAACCACGCTCGTTGGCCCATGGCCAAAGAGACGCTTTACATTGGAATCGACCTCGGAACCTTTCGTTCCGTCATGGTGTCCTCTGCATCCCACGAAGTGGAAGAATTGACCGTCATTGGAACGCCAAAAGACCCTGTTGCCCGCAATTTCCTGAAGCGCGACGTGCTGTTTGGCGAAGAGGCCCTGAAGAACCGACTCGCCCTCAACCTGTACCGCCCCCTCGAACTCGGTGTCATCAAAGACACGCCCGAAGACCGGCAATACATCGCTCACTTCATCACCCACCTCATCGGACTTTCCGACCCTGAGACCTACGACCGTGTTGTCGCCGTGATCGGCGCACCGGCCGAAGCAAGCCACGTGGACAAGACCGCCATCTTCGACGCAGCCGCAGGCTCCGTCAACGCGGCCATGATCATCTCCGAGCCCTTCGCGGTGGCCTACGCCCTCGACATGCTCGAGCACACCCTCGTCATTGACATCGGGGCGGGAACCACCGACCTGTGCCGCGTCTATGGGACCATCCCAGGTCCTGGCGACCAGATGCACACCGGATACGCCGGCGACTACGTCGACGGTCAGATCATCAAGGAAGTCCAAGGCAAGTACAACGGCGCTCAGGTTACCAAGGACATGGCCCGCCGCTGGAAGGAACAGCATTCCTTCGTCTCCACCTCCCCTCCTGAAGACCCCATCATGGTGGATTTCTCGATTGAAGGCAAAGCCATGACCCTCGACATCACCGATTGTGTGCAGCGCGCATGCGAATCCATCGTTGACCCCATCGTTGAGAACGTCAAGAAGCTCATTGCGGGCTCGAACCCAGAATTCCACGACGAATTCCGCCGCAACATGGTCCTGGCCGGTGGCGGCTCTGGCATTCGTGGCCTCGGTGCGATGATCGAACGCCGGCTCTCCGACATGGGTGACGTCAACGTTCACGTCGTCCATGACCCCGTCCGCTTGGGCGCCATGGGTGGCCTGCGTTTGTCCATGGAAGTCCCCGAGGACATGTGGAAGAACCTCACCCTCGCTTCCCGCTGAGGCTCTTCGCAGCGACTCAGCGTTCAGGCCAAGGCTTGCCGTTCTGCCTGTTCACGAAGGGAGTTCCTTGACTTCCGCTTCGCGGTCCAGCC
>DUHJ01000084.1:0-775 GCA_013330925.1 Candidatus Poseidoniaceae archaeon
ATCATCGTTGACACCTACGGCGGCATGGGCCGCCATGGTGGTGGCGCATTCTCTGGAAAGGACCCCTCCAAGGTGGACCGCTCGGCCGCATACGCCGCACGGTGGGCCGCCAAGCACGTGGTGGCCGCGGGTCTGGCCACGAAGTGCGAAATTCAGCTGGCCTACGTCATTGGGGTGGCCGAACCCGTCAGCCTTCGCGCCGAATCCTTTGGCACCGCGAACATGGACGACACGGCGTTGTCCGCACTGGTCCGCAAGGTGTTCGATTTCCGTCCTGCCTCCATTGCGGCTCGGCTCAATTTGCTCCGGCCAATCTACGCGCCAACCGCTGCCGGCGGCCACTTCGGGCGCGTGGCGGGTGAGAACGGAACCTTCCCATGGGAAGCCCTTGACCCGAGCATCCTCGATGCCCTCCAAGGGTGAAGCGAAGCGAGGCTTGTGGCGACCGAAAGTCCGGTGGCCTCAAGAGGCATTGGCCCGAGGCACCAGCGGTTCCAATGACGACTGAACGCCGCTCCGCCGTCGTCCTCGTGGTTTCTCTGTTGCTCGTCAGCCTCACGCCGTTCATCGGAACGGCGGCGGCGGACGACAGCATTCACCTCTCGGTTGACGTGCAGCACGTGGTGCTGACGCCAGGTGGCGCGGCGAACGTGACCCTCACGATCACCAACAACGGTTCCTCCATCGACAGTTTCGACGTCGAAGTGGACAACGCTTCCTTGCACCCGTCTTGGGAGGTGCTCGCGCTTGACGCCAACGTCACCAACGTCTTCCC
>DUHJ01000084.1:1152-3501 GCA_013330925.1 Candidatus Poseidoniaceae archaeon
CCCGCACACGCGGACACCGTTGAACTCGTCGTTTCGGATGCAGACGGCACGGCGGAAACTCGCCTGACGCTCGCCCTCTCCGTGGCCAATGTGCACGCGCCACGGATCGAGACGTCCGGTGCAGGCGACGGCGGCCTTGTCGTGCTCCAACCCGGTGATGTCGTTGACGTCAGTGTCCCTGTGTACAACGACGGGAACGTGGAGGACACCATGCTTCTGGGCGTCAACGAAAATCCAGACCTTGCAGGATTCTGGGCCAATTATTCCTCGACAGGTGGAAGCGGGAACGTTTCTGAAAACCAGACCGGCGGCAACACCACCACGGCGACGGCCTCTTCGGAGGTCCTGATGTACGGCAATTCGTACACCGCGGCCAACGGCTTGGACGGCATGCTCCAGACCCTCTTGCGCGAGGTCGGTGACGCGAACGTCTCGGCCAACACAGGCGGCGGCATGACGCTCGCAGGACACCGCTCCAAGGTCAACACCAGCGGAGACACGTGGAACACAAGCCTCTCCAGTCAGGCGTGGGACCTCGTGGTGCTTCAGGACCAATCGCAGATTCCCGGTTTCCCCCGCACGCAGTCCGATTGGACGAACTCACGGGACGGTGCCATCGGGCTCGGCGAACGCATCGAAGACGAAGGCGCTGAAATGATGCTGATGATGACCTGGGGACGACGTTCTGGCGATGCGATGAACACGGCGCGCTATCCGAACTTCACCGCGATGAACGATCACCTGCTGCAGGGCTACCTCGACTACGCGGACAACGTCACTGGCGTCCATCCAAACGCCACGGTCTACGTGGCTCCTGTGGGCTTGGCTTACGCCAAGATTCACGACGACCTCTTGGCTGCGGGGAGCACGCCCGATCAGTTGGGCACGCTGTTCTACGACCTGTACACCTCCGACGGTTCCCATCCCTCGCTGCACGGGTCCTACCTTGCCGCCACCACCCTCTTCACGGCCATCCATGGTGCCTCTCCGGTTGGCTTGACGGTCCCTACGGGCATCAACGCCAGCGCGGGTCAAACCCTGCAAATGGCTGCTGCGCACGCGGTGTTCAACGCCACCTCGTCGTGGACCTATCCTTGGACGTCCAGCGGTTCAGGGGCTTCCGCTTCGGCCGTGGTCGGCGGTGACCTTCTGGCCTTGTTCAGCGATGACGTGTTGGAAAACGTCAGCGCGTTCGGCAGTCAAAGCGCCACCCTACGGCTTGAGGTCGCTCCCAACGCGGTTCCTGCCGACATTGGGCTTGACCTCGTGGTGGCGTCCACCAAGGGCAACATCACCTCGATGAGCACCTTGGTGGTCCGGATTCAGTCGGTTCCCGACGTCTCCATCGGCAACATCGATCCCACGGAAACGTTGCCGTTTGGACAAGCGTCCACCACGTCTGTGGAGGTCACCAACACCGGAACCTCCGCCGCGGAATGGGCGTGGGAACTCGGGTCCTCTGGTGCGGCCAACTGCGTGTGGGACGTGCTCGATCTAACCACCGCCTTTGCCGCGCCCGGCGACGTGGCCACGGTTGGCCTGTCGGTGGAGGTACCGCCCGCTTCATCGTGGCCGGCCGGTGTCCAAGAGGTCTGTGAAGTCGAACTCGTTGGGTCTTGGGCCAACGACAGTTCCGTGCAGGTCAGCCGAACGATCGGTTTCGTGGTCGATGAGCGCATCAACACGACCTTTGCTGCACCCGTCACGGTGGACGTCGATGTGGACGACGGGACCTCGTGGCAGGCCACCTTCCAGAACGCAGGTTCGCATGACCTCAGCGTCACGCTGACCCTCATGGCACCCGCCGCACCGCTCGAAGCCTGCGACGGCAAAATGACGACGTCGATCACTTCGGCCGTCACCCAGACCGTGACCGCAGGCTCCACCGGCGTGTGGACCCTGCTCAGCCTGGTCGAGGACACCCTCTCGTGCAGCGTGGTGCTTGAAGCATCAAGCGTTCACGGTGCCGTCACCGAGACGGTACTTTTGGCTCCAGCAGACCACGCAGCGCTCGACGTGACGGGGCCTGCTGATGCGCGCGTCGTGGTGGAGGCAGGCCGTTCTTCCGAACTCAACGTGACCCTCGCTCTTACCGGGACCGAAGACCTCGATGTGACCCTTGGTTCGACCGGCTTGCCCGGCGGCGTGACCCTTTCCGACGCCGCTGGAGCAACGTCGTGGACCCTGAGTTCATCGGCTCCAAGCGTAACGGTGACCCTGGTGGTGACCGCCGATGCCGAGACCATGGTGGGTGACCACGGCATGACGGTGGTGTTCACCGATGCCGTTCATGGATCGTGGTCCCTCGAGCTTTCCCTCCAAATCTCCAGTCGTCGTGGGGTTGACGTG
>DUHJ01000155.1 GCA_013330925.1 Candidatus Poseidoniaceae archaeon
GTTGAGGACGGCACCTTCCGCGAGACGGCGGAGGCCGATGCCCTTCATCGTAGCCACGACGTTCTGAACCTCGTCGACTTCCTGCACGCGCATGAGGAGGCTGTCGTTGATGTCCGCGTGGTCGCGGGTGCCCCCGAATTCAACCTTCCACGGGGCAAGGGACATGGGGAGCAGGGCTTGGAAAGGTCCGTTGATGTCAAGGAACCACAGGTTGCTGCGCGCTTCGATGACCGTGCCGATCACCAAGTCGCCCGAGCGGGGCATGTAGCAACTGGCCACCGGATCGACGGACACGGTGCCGTGACGCTCACGGACGTGGCCAACTCGGGTGGCGATGATTTCGTCGCCCTGAATGAGGGCTCCGGTTCCGACTCGACGCCCGGACGCCGGCCCGATGGCCGAACCCGGGGTCACCAGGCGCAGCTCGGCGCCGTTTTGACCTTGGGACATTGTTCTCTCCTAGCCGGGCCACCCGCGACCCCATCATAAACCCAACACATGCGACGTCAGGCTTCTTCGTCGTGTCGAGCGACCATGTCGGAGCTCACCAAGGCACCGTTGCAATGCGGACAGCGGTCCTCGCCGGAGAGGGCCTCCGGACGAATCGCAAGCACGGCCAAACAATGGGGGCAGGCGGCCAACATTTCACCGGGCTCGAGGCTGGCCTCCAGGTCAACAGGTCGCTCTGCGTAAGCGGCTTGGTAGGTGGGAAGGAAATGGACGCGGACGCGACGGGCTGTACCGATGGCAGCCCAAAGCATCAGGAAGGCGAGCACCAAGTTGAGCAGGTCGCCGCTCAGGCCGCTCCAGAGGTACAACAGCACGAGGACGATGAAGAACAGAAAAGTAAGGCTCATCGCCGCAACAGCGGGCCAATACGCCCAGGGTTTTCGTGCCCTGTACCCGGTCCACACGCTTCCAAACAAGATCGCCAGCACCACCGACCCCGAGGTCCCGAGGCTCGTGTTGAGCATGGTGGCCAGCGCGATGGCACCGTAACCAAGCAGCACCAAGTCCACCGCGAGGATGAACACCGTGCCACGGTGATGAACGGTGAACGGCGAAGAGGGAGAGGAACTCCGCGCCGGCGGAGCACCCGCCAGCACCAAGTCGTCGCCTCGGTTCGCCATGTGAGGTGGTCCCGGGCGCCCGTCAAGAAGGCTCGCTCCCTGCGAAGGAGTCATGGCGGCGGGCGTGTCCCGAGGAACGTGAGCAGCGACACCGGAGTGGAACGCCTCGGGGATTCCCTCGAAGGCCGTCGCGTGGTGTTGGGGGTCAGCGGCGGCATTGCGGCCGTGGACACCGTTCGTCTTGCCCGTGAATTGCGGCGCCACGGAGCCGAGGTGCTCACCGTCATGACGCAGGCAGCCCAACGCATCATCACGCCCCTCGCCGTGCAATGGGCGAGCAGCGGTACGGTCTTGACCGACTGGTCCAGCGGAATGTCGCAACTCGATGACGTGGACGGCGTCTTGGTGGCTCCCGCCACGCGAAACACCCTCGCCTCGCATGTTCACGGACTCCAAGGCGGCCCGCTGATGATGGCGCTCTCCGTGGCCCGCTCACGCGGCACGCCCATCATGGCCGTGCCAAGCATGCACCACGACCTCTCAACGGACCCGGTCACCGATGATCTCGTCGAAGCGGCGCGAGCCCAAGGCATGGCCGTCGTGTGGGGACCCGATCAGGAAGGAAAGCGCAAAACCGTCGATCACGTCGAAATCGTCGCACGTTTTGCTCACCTCCTGAACGCCACGAAGAAATCACGACGCTCGGTGGCGATCACCCTCGGCGCCACCGCCACCCCGATGGATGACGTGCGTCGCTTGGTCAACACCAGCAGCGGTCGCACCGGCTGGGCGTTGGCCGATGACCTCTACCGTCATGGCCACGACGTCTCTTGCATTGCCGGCCTCACCACGGCTCCACAACCGGCATGGCTGCCGCTTGTGCTACGAGCCGAAACCGCCCCTGCCATGCTCGACGAATGCCTTGCCGTCGCAAAAGATCGGCTCGACGCATGGGTCCACGTGGCCGCCGTCTTGGATTACCTCATCGACGACCCGGCCGAAGGCAAAGTGGCCTCCGGTTCCGACGCACTCCAAATCAACCTCATTCCAGGCCCCAAGCACATCGATGCCCTCCGAGAGCGATGCGAAGGGTCCGTGCGCATCGGTTTCAAACTCGAAACCGGCATCAAACAACGCGAATTGGTACGACGCGCGGTGGCCCAAGTTGAACGCGCTGGCATGACCGCCGTCATCGCCAACCGCCTCGAAGACCTCGGCCATTCAGACCGCCCGCGTGGGCATCTCGTTGACGCCACAGGCGCCGACTATGCCCTCAACACCGAACGTGACCTCGTCGAGGCCATCCGCCGATTGATCGAGCGGGGGGCATGACGTGCGGCGTTTCGCTGTTGTTGGACACCGCGCGATGGCCCGTGGGAAACTTCCGCTCAACGATTTGGCCGGGTCCGGTGGACGTTTCGACGTCCTTGTGCGAGCCACCACAGCAGCGCTGCTCACCAGCCATGGATTGCGTGAGAACGTGGAGGTCATCCTTCATTTGGGCGGTGGACCAGGCCCTCCACGTCGCCTTCGGTTGAACGGAGCCACACTGCGCGGGCTCCATGCTGACGAACGGTCCGCTGCAGGCATGCTTGGCAAAGCCCTGCTGAATCCCCAGCCACCCCGAGGCCAATGGCGAGAGGTGACCCCCGGCCTCGACGAGAGCGGTGGTGCGTTGGCGGACACGCTACGCGAGTGGAACAAGAGCACCGTGTTCGTGCTCGATGCTGAAGCACAGCCCTTCGATCAGACGATGGCGGAGCAGCCCGAACTTGAAGGAAGCGACCTTGGCTTTGTCCTCAGCGACGACCAGCCGCTGGCGGACGTCGACCTCGGGGGGCATACGGTCGCACGCTGTAGCCTTGGAAACCGTTGGCTGCAAGGGCATGCGGCCGTGCACATCGTGCATTGGTTGCTCGACCGTCAGGGCTGACGGTTCAACCACAGCGGCCATCCGTCCTCGCCCGCACGAAGCGCCTGAGCCAGCAAGGCTTCTTCCAACGCGAAGGGATGGGTCGCCGGCCACGTTGGAAGCGAGGACAGGCTTGCAGAGCCTGCATCCACCGCGTCGCAATCGCCGTTCATGACGACCGAATGATCGATGCTGGCGGCCCCGATGCGGAAGGTCGCCACTTCACCTTCCCCAGCGTCTTCGAACCTGACGGCGTTGCGGTACCAGCGTGTTCCGAGGCGCGTGCTGGACCATGAACCGTCCCAATCCGGGCCGACGTTAAGGTTCAGCATCAGTTCACCATGCTGGAACGCCGTGACGACGGCCCCAATCGAATCCTCGGCCCACGCGTGCTCAAGGGCTTCGTGAGGCCATGGATTGACGTGGTCAGCGTCCATGTCGACGTTGGGGCGGCACAGGTTGACCGCAACCTTGGGCAACAAGGGAAGGACCCGTTCAACGAGCATGACGGTCGCCTCCACCGCGCGTTCCATCCCTTCGGTTTCAAAGGACGTGAACGAAGAGGCGATGGCGGGCATGCCGTACAAGCCGGCCTCGCGCGCGGCACCCATTGTCCCGCTGTGGTAGGCGTCTTGGCTCAGGTTCGGACCGAGGTTAACCCCAGAGACGACCAGGCGAGGCACGATGTCAGGCGCCACGCGCGCCAAGCCACCGTCCAGCGCGACGATCATCGTGTCGCATGGCGTGCCGTCCAACTCAAACAAACGCACAGGAGCATCACCCTTGAGCCCCCAAGCCTCGATGAGATCATGACGTTCACGCAATGGCATGGGCGAGCCCAACTGAATCCGCATACCGGCCGCGGAATGGTTGGACTTTGGTGCAAAGGTCACGATGGGATGCCCGGCCGCATGAAGGGCTTTCACCAGCATCTCAAAACCAGGAGCTTCGATGCCGTCGTCGTTGGTCAGGACCAGCCAGCCTTCGCCCGTCGCCATGAGGCAAGGTTCCCCTTGCGCTACATGATGGTTCGCTCAATTGTCACGCACGAGGCCGTTGGGCACGGCTCGAGAGGGCTGC
>DUHJ01000165.1 GCA_013330925.1 Candidatus Poseidoniaceae archaeon
GCAGGACGCGACCGTATCTTCAGGGAGTCCAACCACCAACGCCGGTTCGTCGACCAGCCTCAGCCTTGGTCAAGGGGCAGGTGGCACCGGAGAGGACGCCATCCTTGTCGACATCGATCTGTCGGACCTGCCTTGGCCGACCGCCATGACGCCGACACAGATGCTGCTACGCATGTATCGGAACACGGTCGGTCCGACCTCGCTCACCGTTGCCGCATACGCGTGCTCCAGCTTCACCGAGTCAAGCGTTACGTGGAATGCTGCACCCACCTGCTCGACCACGGAAGTGACGCGTTCAACCTTGACTTTGACACCGCCTGACGGCTTCGTTGATTTCGATTTGACCAGCTTGGCGCAATCCAACATCGCGAACGGAAACCTCTCCATGACGGTACGCCTTGAGGTGGTGGGGACGCCGTCGTCAACCATGACCTTCGTGAGTTCTGAATCCACAAGCAACACCTCACGTCATCCGCAGATTCATCTGGAGTATGTGGACAACGTCGACGGCATCCTGCCGCCCTCACAACCCACGCTCTCTGCACCTGCAGACGGTACGGTGCTCTACAACACGAGTGGGTTCCAACTCGAATCCGGCGATGCTCCAACCCTGTCGTGGGCCGCATTGCCCGATGCAACCGACTACGTCCTGACCTTGTCCGGTCCGAGCGGCGTGGCCACCTATCGATCTTGGGTGGACAGCGCGTTCCTGACCAACACCAGCTTCCGCATTGATGCTACACTCGATGCCGGTGTGGCCTACGAGTGGTGGGTGCAGGGTGTGAATCAGTCGATTCCGGGCCCCTCTTCCTCACGCTGGGCCTTCGCTCTGGGTGACCCAGACAATTCAGCCATCAGCGACAACCGCTGGGAGTACATTTTCCAAACAGGCAACGAAGTCGCTGACTTTGGACACACGCGCGTTCGTGAAGGTATGATCACCAACGCCAGCGCAGGGGCCAACTACGGCTCGGCGACGCAAGCAAGTCTTGGAACGGGCACCGGATGCGGTGGCAGTAACGTCGTTGACGCTTGCCGAATGATCGTTGGCGTTGACTTCGGCCAAGTGCCGCTCTCCACCACGTTGCGCGCTCACACCGCTGACCTCAGCCTGTACCTGCAGAATTGGAACGGTGCTGGTGGTGCGAGTTCGATGACGCTCACCGTCCATGAACTCCTGAACCCAAGCGCATGGGGCGAGGCCTCCTCAACGTGGAACGAGAGCTCCCCTGGAAACCCTTGGGGAACACCCGGACTTGCTGCTGGGGCCGATTACGGTCCAGCCTTGTCCTCGGTGACCGTCCCCTACGGCACGACAGGTTGGCTTGACGTCCCCCTGACCTTCCCAAGCATGAGCCTCTCTGGCGACCACGTGTGGATGTTGATCGCCACGCCCAACACGGGTGTGGCCTCCTTCACGGTGTCCACGAGCGAGGCAGATGCCTCGATTCGACCTGAAGTGACGCTCAATTACACCGAGGTCTATGCCCTCAGCGTTGACACCTTGCAGGGAACAACCCACACAGCAGGCAGCAGCGTCACGGTGTCCTCCAGCGTGAGCGACTTCAGCGGTGCATCGATGACCCAGCCCGCAGGCATCACCCTCACGGTTTCTGATGGAAGCATCACCACAACGGCCAACGGTGGCGGCACGTGGGTCCCGGTCACGGCAGGGAGTCAAACGGTGACCGCGTGTTATGGGGCCATCTGTGACACGACCACCATCACCGTGGTCGCTGACGTGCCCACGACCCTCGTCGTCGATCCACTCACGGCGACCATCACTGCAGACGAGACGCTCCCCATCAGCGCGTACGTCACCGACGATTACGGCAACGAGGTGGCTGGGGAACTCATCTCCTTTGCCGCAAGCAATGGCAGCATGACGGGTTCGGTGTTCACACCGTTCATCTCAGGCGCCCAAACCGTTGACGTCTCTTGGGGTTCCATCACCACGACGGTCAACATCGACGTGTTGCCCGGCGCCCCGGTCGACATCGTCCTCAACGGCTGCGAAGGCGTGATTCCTGCCGGCACCAGTTGTGCGGTCACCCACACCGTGGTGGACCAACATGGCAACAGCATGGACGTGGCCTTTGCAGGAGGCCTTAGTTGGTCGACCACGAACGGGAATTACTCCGAATCTGAGATGACGTTCACGGCCGATCACGTGGGCTCTTGGACGCTGACCGTCATTTCAGCCTCCGGCGCACAAGGTTCGCTCGAGCTTGAAGTCGGCCATGGCAACATGGCTTCCCTCGAATTGGAGGTGTCCGCAACCAGCATCACGGCAGACGACCTGGTGTACCTCAACACCACGCGGGTTGACGTGCGCGGAAACCGTCTCGCTGTTGTCCTTCCGGCCAGCAACTGGACGCGCATTGCGGACGGAAGCATCCTCGAAGGTCAACCTGCGGTGTGGTCGCCATCCTCCCGCGGCGCGAAGATCATCGAAGCCCGGTACGGGGCGTTCACCACCTCGGTGACGGTCTCGGTCAGCGAAGGCGCCATGATTCATCTGACCATGGTGGTCGATTCGGCTGACGTCAACGACATGGACTTCCAAATCACGGCGGACGATACGCTGACCGCCAGCGTGAAAGCGGTTGACCAGAAAGGCAACCGATGGAGCGTCAGCGCCAACTGGAGTTTGTCGCACACCACGTGGACCGAACAATCGGCGCTGTCGCACATCGACGCGCCGGCCACCACCTTCCGGCCGGTCTTGGCCAGCACGGATGCCTACGGTCTGACCGCCACCTACGTGCTTGATGAAAACACGACGTTTACCGCTTCGATCTCGATGATGGTCGGACACGGTGACCTGTACGTGTTGAACTTGGGTGCCATGACCATGGACGCTGGAACGACCGGAGCGTCCCTCGAATTGACCGCCGATGACGGTGTTCAATTCAGCGTGGCCGCGAGTGACGCAGAGGGCAACCCCATTCCAACCGATGGATTTGGTTGGACCGTCCTCAACGAAGCGGGCGTCACGAACGACATCGGCGACGCCTTGCGGGCAGACGGTTTGGTGTGGGACGCAACGCTGGTCGGCAACTACACCGTGAGCGTCACGGGCTTGACCAACGCAGGCACGCCCGTGATTCGTACCGTTGACCTGGTGATCCGTCACGGCGTGGCGGTCGCCCTTGAAGCCCCAGAGCCAGGATACATCCTGACTGCGGGTGACCATGTGAGCATCAGCGTCACCGGATTTGACGCCGATGGAAACGCCTTCCCACAGGACGTCCTTTGGAGCGAGAACGGTGCAACAGCACCGGACATCAACGCCACCGACGAGGCCACCTACGACTACTTCGCCCGACGGGCAGGCAACCACACCTTGGCCTACACCGTCAACGGCGTTGAAGGCGTCTGGAACGTGACGATTCGTGCCCAAGCAACGGTGGATCGGTTCGTGCTCGACCTTTCAGCAACGACCGTGCAGCAGCTCGACCGGGTCACGGTCACCGCGTCAGCCTTCGACGCCTACGACAACCCCATTCCAGTGCCACCGTCGACACGAGCTGACATTTCGGACGTCGCAGCCACCGTCACCGCACGCGGGGACGGCGTCTGGACCGTGGACACCATGAACAGTGAAACACAGACGATCACCATCACGGTCGGGACGGTCACTGCATCGGTTGATGTCACGGTGGAACCGACCGTGGCTGGATTTTATGCGGCCAATTCACCCGTGTCGTACATCGGTTCAGCCCTTGGCGCCATCGTCTTGGTGACGCTCTTGGTTCTCGTGCTTCGCGTCCTGCGCAGCGGTTCCGATGACGACTACGACGACGAGTACGAAGATGATGACGACGACGTGTCCGGTCCAAGCGGTCCCGCGCCCGGTCCAAGCGGCCCAGCGCCCGGTCCAAGCGGACCAGCTCCAGGTCCTTCAGGTCCCGCGCCAGAATCCGTGGCCCCTGAACCCGAGCCTGAGGCAGAGGTTGCCCCAGAAGCGGAAGACTCTGGCTCGGATTACCGTGTTGACGAAGACGGCACGGAATGGTACGAAGACGAAAACGGCACCTGGTGGTACCGCGCTCAAGGCGATGCAGACTGGCAAGAATGGACCGACTGATTTGGCGGTTCTTTCAAGTCCCTCGCGTCGATGGCGTGACGGTCAGCATGGGGTCAGGGCGAGGTGCATGGCCGGGTTTCGTCCTCGTGACGATGCTCTTTTTGCTCGCTCCAGCCACTCAACCCGTGCTGGAATCGCTACCGAACCCTGCGGGGAGTTCAGCCAGCACGCTGATCCTCGACGTTGACCGCACGACCATCACGGCCGACCAAGCCCTCCTGTTTCAGGCCGAACTCCGAGACGGTGCGGGTCAGGTCGTGTCAGGTGCGATCAATTGGACCGTGACCAACGGAAGCATGGAGGAAACCGGCCTGTTCATTCCATGGACGTCGGGCACGGTCAACGTCACGGCAGAGCATCAAGGTCTGATGGCAAGCCGACAAATCACCGTTGAGGCGGGTCGTCCCGTGGACTTGGAATTGACCCTGACCGAAACCCCCGTGGCCGGCACGCCCTTCCGGCTCAACGCGCTTGGTGTGGACGCCAAAGGCAACCAAGAACCGCTGAACAGCGTCGCTTGGACCATCGATGGGGTGCACCAAGGTGTGGGTTCTCCGGTGGTGGTCGTGGACCGGCCGGGCGATGTCGTGGTCGGCATGCGCCTCTTTGACATCGAATCGTCCGCAGTCGTCGAGGTCATCCCCGGCGAGCCGGTGGAGATCGTGTTCCAGACCGGCTTGTCGATGAGAAGCGGCCAGGGCTTGCAACTGAAACCCCTCCTTCTGGATGCCAACGGCTTCTCGATGCCCTACGACGTGGTTGGCGGGCTCCGTTGGGCGTCCGACCACGGCGTGGTGGACAACGACGGCGTCTTCTTCCCGACTCGACCTGGCGTCTGGAACGTGACCGCGACGTCGGTCGCAGGAAACCTCAGCGCCAACGGAAGCGTTGCGGTGCTCCCGGCCGACGCAGCACTGCTCGCCATCCAACTCGACGCCGATGCCTCCGCCTTGCGTGCAGGTCAGGCCGTGGTCCTGCAGGCCTTGCTCAGCGATTCCCTTGGGGCATCTGCGCCCGTTGACGTTTCCTTGGCCAACTGGTCCATTCCGTCGGGTCAGGTGGCGGCGTCGGAGGATGGGCCTGTGTGGACTCCGGTTGACATTGGGCCCGTTCGGCTGCAGGTGCAGGATTCGGGATTGACCGCTGTGCTGGACGTCGAAGTGGTGTTTGGTGATGTGCTTCGCCTCGATGTCGGCACGTCGCACGATGCGCCGACCGCAGGCGACGATGTGGTGTTGACCGCACGTGCGGTCGACCTGGCCGGAAACCGACGCACCGTCAACGCCACTTGGAGCGTCATCAAAGGCAGCGAAGCCGACGTGATTTTCGGAAATGGCGTGGCGTTCGTGGAACCCTCGACCGTGGGCGATTGGCGCCTCGATGCCACCTGGCTCAATCCCTCCACCAACGCCTCCTACACCGCGTCATGGACGGCGATGGTGGGCCCCGGACGTTTGGCCGCCATCACCTTTGATTTGGAAACGAAACTCGTGCCCGCCGATCGTGCTGTGGACCTGTCGCCAAGGTTGACGGACGCCTACGGTCATGCCATCTCAGGCGTCGCCCTGAATTGGACCGTGGACGGCGAGGACGCGACCTTCGACCTCCGCACGTCTCAAGGCTCGTGGGCACCGACTTCACTTGGCGGCCACGTCATTCGAGCCAACGCAGACGGTGTGTTCGGCTTGGTTCGTCTGACGGTTGAACCCGGCGCTGCCTCCACCTTGTCCCTTGAGGAAAATCTTCCCGAAAGGCTCGTGGCCGGGGTTCCGGTTGAATTCCA
Organism: Candidatus Poseidoniaceae archaeon; assembly: GCA_013330925.1. GTDB lineage: Archaea > Thermoplasmatota > Poseidoniia > Poseidoniales > Poseidoniaceae > MGIIa-L3 > MGIIa-L3 sp11892u. The sequence goes on from DUHJ01000165.1 coordinate 5,874, forward strand.
TCTTGACCGTGTTGACCTCCACGGCAACGTTGGACCTGCGGTGAACTTGAGCACGGACGTGAATGCGTCGGTGCTGGTCTTGGAGCCGTCCACCTCTGGTCCAGGGTATTGGACCGTGCTTCCCAAGATGGCTGGCTCGCATTCCGTCGCTCTTCTTTCCGATGAAGCGGTGCTCAACCTGGATCTTCTTTTCGAGCCGGGCACGGCGGTTCGCCTCTTTGTCGAGGTGGACGGGCGCAACATGGCTCAAGGCGAAACCGCGCTGGTTTCCGTCCACGGTGTTGACGTCCACGGCAACCGCGTTTCCTTTACCGAGGCAGACGTGAGCCTTGCTTGCAACGCAGGAACGGTCAGCCACTTGGTTGACGCGACGTGGATCGTTGACCTTCGCCGGTCCGGCACCGACCGAAGCTGCACCGCGGAGACCTCCGATGGCCTGCAGGCACAAACCTGGTTCGAAGTGGAATCGGTGTTGTTGGGTGGAGCCTTGGGCTCCTCCAACAGCGTCGTTGGTGTCGGGGGGATCCTGCTGCTCGCAGTGTTGGCTCTGTTGCTCGTGATGTTGCGTCGGCAGGGCAGCGAGGTGGTCGAGGACCTCTTCGACGAGGACCAAACGGACTTGGTGGAGGAAGACGATGCCGAGAAGGATGTCGTGGATTTGAATCAGGAAGCTGAGGCGATGGAATCCGGCGCCATGGCGCCGCCCGCGTTGGAACCCGACCTCTTGACGGCCATGGCTCAAGAGGCCACAAGCACCGGCGTCATGCAAGCGGTGGTGGGCACAGAACAAGGCGCCACCGGGTGGTATGTGGACGCCAACGCCACCATGCAGCATTGGACCGTCGGAGATGACGGTTCATGGACCCGCACCGAAGGCTGATCACTCGGCTTCGGTGGACTCGCCTTCGTCCGCAGGTCGACCGAGGAAGGCGCTGAGCGGGGTGGAACCTTTCCTTGGCTGAACGTTTTGCCGACCGTAGGCAAACCACGCCACGATGCCGAGAACGATGGCACCGCTCCCACCGTACAGGGCCTTTTCGCCCATCAGGACGAGCAGCGCGATGCCTGCTACGGTCCCGTAAATTTGCGGAAGGGGATAGAGCGGCGAGCGGTAAGGGGGGTACCAAGGATGGTCTGG
>DUHJ01000158.1 GCA_013330925.1 Candidatus Poseidoniaceae archaeon
GGATGGACGCCATGCCGCGACCTCATCCGCATCGTAGCGGTCGGGTTCTTGAATGAACATCCCCGCCACGAAGGCGATGATGCCCCAGATGCCGATGGTGCCGCCGAAGGCCCACAATCCGCCTGCGCTGAGGGCGCCGCCAAGCACGACAAAGACGCATCCGAGGACGACAACACGGCGACGAAGGCTCGTCATCCGACCACCTCGAGGGCCTCGGCCATGACGTCCGCCACACGCTCCATGCTGGCCTCAGGCATGGCGCACAAGCCGATGCGCACACCACCGTTGAGGGCGACGAGGTAGACGTGCCGGGACGCGCACCGGTCCACCACGTCGCTTGGGTGCTCATGCTCCAGCCAGGCAAAGAAGCCGTCATGGGTCGGGTTGAGCGAAACACCTCGTGAAGCACATGCTTCGAGAAGCGCTGTGCGCCGTCGAGCCAGCAAGTCGGTCAACACATCGAGGCGGTCGCTCCATGCGGAGGCGAGTTCCGCGTCTTCGTGGACGCCAACAGCGGCGCTTTGTGGAGCCCGCGGAGGCCCTGACCAGGTGCCGCGTCCGGTCACGGCAAAGGCCTCATACACGCGGTCGAGGGCTTCGATGTCCGGGTGGAGGGCCACCAAACCGCCGCAACGTGCGCCATAGGCGGTGTGCGATTTCGACAAGGACACGGCCCACAGGAGCATCAAGTTCTCCGGCCACATCATGCCCGCATCCATCGCCTCTGCGAGGGTCGTCGCCCAGCCGTGAGGTTCGTCGGCGTAGAGGGTGTAGGCCGCGTCGATCATCAGGCTGTGACCGACCTTTGGATGCTCAAGCGCGGAATCCACCATCGCTTCGAGCAGGTCGGCGCGGGATTCGGCCTGCAGGGAGAGTCCGGTGGGGTTGTGGGCTGGATCGTTCAGCCACACCAACACCTGGGATTGCTCGGACACGGTCGTTTGCAAGGCGGCTTCGAAGCCCTTCACGTCCACGTCGGCACCGTTCGGGCCAAGCAGGGGCCACGTCCGTCGTCCAAGGCCGGCTTCACCGAGGAAACCGAGGTACGGTCCCCAATGGCGGTCGCGCATCAGCACCACGCCACCCGACTCGACAAGGTTCGCCGCAGTGAGTTTCAGGGCACCCCCACCGCCGGGCGTGGCCATGGCGCGGGCGCTGAGGTGGTCGAGCAAGGTGGGTCGCTCTGGTCCGAGCGCAAGCTCCACCAACAGGTCGTTGAAGTCTGGCAGGCCGGCGAGCGGGGAATAGGCCGCCACGTCGACCGCTTGTGAGGCCTTGATGGCGTCCACGTAGGTGGCGTTGATCGCCAAGGACCCGTCGTCCTCGAGCAGGGCCCCGATGGTCCCGTTGACCACGTCGGCTCCGGCGGCCGCTGCGGCTTGGCACTTCGACAGCATGGCGAAGATGGGGTCGCGGCCCCGTTTGGTGGATGCGGACGAGCTAAGCAGGCCGTTCGCGTCGTCCATGGCCCGAGGTTGGACTCCACCACTTGACGGCTTCCCTTGGGAAGATGTTGAAGTGAGGCCGGCCACGAGGCTGGCTTACGCCAGCGTAGCATAGGTGGTAGTGCGCCGGATTTGTAATCCGGCGGTCGGGGGTTCGAATCCCTCCGCTGGCTCCACACGGCAACAAGCCTATTGGGCACCGCGTCCACGTCGAGGCATGCAACCCGGCGGCGTTCCGCAACTGATGATTTCCAACACCGAGACCATCCCTGGTCGAACCATCACCGCGACCATGGGCCTGGTCACCGGCTCAACGGTGCGTGCGAAGCACGTGGGCCGGGACATCATGGCCGGTCTGAAGAACATCGTCGGTGGGGAACTCAAGGGCTACACAGAGTTGCTTGGTGAAGCGCGCAACGAAGCCATGCTGCGGATGATGCAAGCAGCTTCTGGCCTCGGGGCGAACGCCATCGTCAACGTCCGTTTTGCAACCTCGGCCGTCGCCGGTGGCGCGGCTGAACTCTTTGCCTACGGCACCGCCGTCCAAGTCCAGTGAGGTCATCGCATGGTGGACGAAGCCGTCGCGGCCGTGTTGTGGACTTTTCTTCCACCGCTGATTTTCGGTGGAGGTCCGCTCCTCTTCTCATGGATCGTTGGAAACAGCTACCAAAATCGGAAGTTGAACGACACCGCGGCGCGTGAGAAAGCGAGCATCACCGCCTTTGGTGGCCGTGATCCGTTGACCTCCACGGTACACCTCTACCCGAGCGCCGACATCACCCATGGGCGTTTGTTGACCGCCAACGTGAGCATTGGTCCGTCGTGGTGGCAATTTCTTCTTGCAAGCCTGAAGAAAATCATCGGGGGACGCATTCACGTCTTCGATCGGGTGCTGGAATTCGGGCGCCGCGAAGCGCTTCAGCGCCTCCGAGAAATCGCTCAAGCCGAAGGGGTTGACCATGTCATCAACGTGCGATTGTATACCTCGATGATCGTCGTCAACAAGGGCGGCGACTCCAAATCTGGAGCGATGGAAATCTTCGCCTACGGCACGGGCGTGCACGTCGCCAAGCCTGCTCCTGATGCCTGACGTCGCTTGTGGGAGCACGTTCATATGCGCTCGCCCGCGCCCCGGGCTTGCCCTTGTAGTGTAGTGGATATCACCCTCGCCTCCGGAGCGAGGAACCCGAGTTCGAATCTCGGCAGGGGCGTTTGATCAGATCCCCACAGTTCGCACGCCCCTGCCTGCCTTCGCGCTTCCTTTGCCCGGTTCTGTGCCGAGGCGTCCAGCGCTCAGGCACGGCTGGGGCGGCAACATCATCCATGGAAGGAAGGCAAAGCCTGGAGTCGGTTTTGCAACTTACAAAGTCCGCCGTGCATCAACACCACGCATGGACCTCGTCCCGCTCCTCGGCGAAAGCCTCGTTCAAGGCTTGGTCCTTGGTTTCGTGTTCGGGGTGGCCGTCAAAATGGCCAGCAAGGCCGTAACTTCCTTCCTCGTGGCCTTTTTCGTGTTCCTCAAATGGCTTGAAACGCGCAACATCGTCATCGTCGATTGGCATCGGTTGACCTACGGGGTGCTCGGTTCGGAGGAATTTGCCGTGAACCAAGCCACGGCTATGGTCGAGAGCCTGATCGAACTTGGTGCCTTTGGGGCAGCACTGGCGGCAGGTTTCCTGCTCTCCCGGCGTGTCGTGAAGTGAACGGCTCCCGGTCCGGAGCCCGAAGGGGCGGGTCTGTGTGCCGTTCAGACCCCCCTGCTTCATACGTGGTGA
>DUHJ01000081.1 GCA_013330925.1 Candidatus Poseidoniaceae archaeon
GTTGGTGACGAAGATGCCGCCCTCGCCGGCGCTCATTCCCTTGCTCGATTGCGTGGAGAAGCAGCCGATGTGTCCGAAGGTGCCGAGCGCACGCCCGTCCCACGAGGTGCAGTAAGCGTGGGCGCAGTCTTCGATGAAGAAGAGGTCATGCTTCTTCACGACCTCCATCACCGCGTCCATGTCGGGCACGTGGCCACGCATGTAGGACATCAGGAGGACCTTGGCGCCGGATTCGGCCGCCTTGCGGTCGAGGTCTTCGGCGTCCATGCCCCACTCTCGGTTGGTTTCGACCAACACGGGTTCGGCACGGGCGTGGTGGATGACGCTGGGCACGGCGTGGAAGGTGAACGCGTTGGTCAGGATCTTGTCGCCGGGTTCCACGCCGGCGATGTTGAGGGCGATGTACATCGCTGAACCACAGGAGTTGGTGCCGATGACGTGCTTCATGCCCATGTACTCAGCGAAGGTCTTCTCGAAGCGTGCCGTGAGGGAGTCTTCCTTGGTCGGCGGTTGGTAGCGGTACATCACGCCGCGTCGCATGGCGTCACTCGCCATGGCGATGCCTTCCTCGGGAACGGGCTTGAACGCCTTGTTGTTGAAGTCGATGATGCGTTCGCCGCCTTCAACGACGAGGCGACGTCGTTCGTTGGTCATCATGGACGTGGGACTCCTGAAGGGGTCTTCAATCAACCTCAAGAACTGATAGAAAGCAGTTCGAAGGATGAACGCTCAGGCTTGACGGCCTTCGTCGAACATCTCGCGAAGGCTGCCGTCGTTGAGCATCTCGAGCACGATGTCGGATCCTCCAATGAGTTCGCCATGGACGAAAATCTGCGGCATCGTCGGGAAGTCAGACCAGCCGCAGACGGCGGGGATGGCCCGGCGGTCGCTGAGGATGTTGACGGAGGCAAAGGGCTCGCCAAAGGCTTGCAAAGCTTGCGCGGCGCGGTTCGAAAAGCCGCATTGTGGGGCGCCAGGTTCGCCCTTCATGAAGAGCACAAGGGCGTGCTCGTCCACGATGGCTTGCAGTTCGTCAGGTGTCCAATTGAATTCGTCGCTCATGCCGTTCATTCCTCCTTGGGGGGTCGTCGCCTGATGTGGATGCCGGTGCCGCCCGCGTGCGGATGGAAGACCGTGTCACCGGCCGTTTCCGCCTGTGCGGGGGTCATGCACTTCAGGTCGAGGGCGTGAACCACGTTGGCCGCAATGTGGGGCTTGAAGTGGTTCAAAATCAGTTTCTGGCGTTGCAAGGGGCGCATGCCTTCGAAGGAGGGCGAGATGACGCGCACGTGGAAGTGGTCGCCGGTGTTGTTCAGGTCCACGCACTCAACGGTGGCGTCCGGGATGAGGGCACGCACCTCGTCTTCCACCCACGCGGTCTCGACCATGTTTGGCCGTCATCACGGACGGTCTTCAATCTGCGCATGGGTGTGGGTGGGTTGATGGCCGGAGCACCGCGCTCCTTGCTTCATGTCGGACACGGCAGGGCGTCCACTTGATGCCCGCCGGGACGCGGCTTGGCTTTCCATCGCCGAGATCAGCGCCGTTGGATTGGCGTTGATCGGTCAGGTGCTGTTGACTTCGGCCCTGATCGAAACCGTATACGGCCGCTGGATTTTGCTGCTCGACGTGTTCATCGCAGCCTTCCTCGTGTTGGATTTGGGCTTGCCCACGTTGCTGGCCAGGGACGGACCGCTGCAGCCTACCTCGCTGCGGCCCGCGGTTTGGCGGGTCTGGCGCATCCAGGCCACGGTGGCGGTTCCCGTGGCCTTGTTGGCTGGAGGAATCGTCCTCCAACGTCACCCCGACGTGCCCCTCTTGGTGACGGCCGCCGCGGCGGTTTCCCTCTTGCATCTGGCCACCTATGCGCCTCGTGCGGCCCTTCGAGCAGCGGGCGAAGCCAGGTTGGAAGCGTGGTCCAAGGTGATCGAGCGTTCCGTGATGACCGGTGGGTATGCGTTCTTCATGCTCCAAGGCGAAACCGCCGTCCTCCCGTACGCCATGGTGTTGGTCGCCGGTGCCACCGCCGGTTTGGTGTGCTCCGCCATGCTGTTGCACCGAACCTTGGGGGACGTTCACACCGAACTTGGTGACCTTGGGTCGGCGTGGGGCACGTCATGGCGGCCGCTGGTCGTGACCGGAGCGCCGTTCGCCCTCACCGCGGCCGTCTTGCCTTACGTGTCGAGGATCGAGAAATTCCTGCTTGCAGAAACCCACGGATACGATGCCGTGGCGGTTTTCCACGTCGCCCAGATGGCGTGGGCAGCGGGACTGGTCGTCCCCGCCGCCGTCCGTTCCGCCTTGATCCCGGCGTTTGGAGCCGTTCGCTCGTCGAGCACGGCGCTGTCGTCCGCCATGCGTGAGGCCGAAGCTTGGATGGCCCCCTTGGTGCCGGTGGGCCTTTTCGCCGGCGCATGGGCGGTCCCTCCGCTGTTCTCATTCGTCTTCCCCGCCTCGTACACCAACGGTGCGCTTGGGGCGGACGCCGCCCACCTCTTTCTCGTCCTCTTGCCGGGCTGGGGTTTGGCCATGATGGCCACGCCTTCCCTTGCCGGCGTGCAAGCGGGGCTCAACCCTTGGCGCTATGCAGGTCACGCGGCTGCAGGCCTCTGTTGTGCGGTGGTGGCCGGTGTGCTGCTGGTGCCGAACAACGGCCCCATCGGTGCAGCGTGGGCGGCCTTGTCGGTCTGCACCGTGTTGGCCTTGCTGGCCCTGCTCCTTCGCCCTTCATGGCGCGAGTTCCACGGCCAGGCGTGGACCATTGCTGCGTCGAGTTGCCTGCTGGTCCCTTGGTTGTGGACGCACGTGTGGTGGGCTTCTTTCGGAACCGCGGCCCTCTTGACGTGGCTTGGCGTTGCCGTGGCCCGCCATGACGGATTGGCTCACGACAATTCAGAGGGTTGATCCCAAGGCTTGGCCTCATGAACGTCGTCGCCAACGGGGGCCATCGCCTCCACAGGGGCCGTCTCGTTGACGGACAGCGGTGGCTGAATCTTGCCTGTGCTCGCCGGGGAGGTGGCCACGGTTTGGCCTTGCTGGTCTGCTTGATGGCCGAGCGTCGTTGGCATGACCGTGGCATGGCCGTAGGCCTGTGCGGGTTGTGCCGGTGGCCCCCCACTGCTGACCAAGCCTGCGATCAGAAGGATAAGGCCCAACGGAAGTCCACAGCATGCCGCTGCCCCTGTGGCCACGCCACCGCCAATCAGGCCTCCGAGGCTGCCCATCAGGACCGCGAGCAAGGGGTCCACGTACATCACGTGGACGCCAGATGTGGCGGTGAACGTGTAATCGCCGTCGGAGCAGGATGGGCCGTCGGTCAAGACCGAACATGCCGACCCAACCCGCGTCATGCCTTGGTCAACGTTGTTGTCTTCCCCCGGTTCTGGCATGCTGCAATCTCGAACGAAGAATTCCTCACCGTCGGACGAATCGTCACGGGACATGCTGACAGAATTTCCTTCGTCAAAGAAGGCCTCGCACGCGTCGCCCTCTCCGTTCTCGTCAAGGTCTTTCATTGGGGTGTCGAGGTAGAACCAGAATCCGATTTCCCCTTGACCGTCTTCATCCGCGTACGTGATGGTGCCGCTGGTTGCGTTTTGGTAGTTCCAAGCATCCTCCAATTCTTCCAAGTCTTCGAGGGATTGGGCGCCACTCGACGTGATGGCTCCGCCCACGACAACCCCAAGCAAACTGAGCACGAGAATGACGCCACCTGTGACGGTCAAGCCTTTGTTCATGTTCACGGAATTGACGGGCGGAGAATAAAGCCATGGGAGGTAATGTCCTCAGATTGAGCCAAGCAACCGTGCCCAGGCTTCGCCAACATGAGGCCGGAGGCACCCTTCTGGCAGGGTGAACGCCACGTCGGTCCAATTCATCTGCAGCACCCGCTCGCAGGCATCGGCCAAGGCACCGGGCGACCGGTCTTCAGCAATGCAGTCCTCGGGCAACCACCCAGCGAGGTCCCCTACGTCAACGGAGGCCACCGGTGTGCCGCACGCGATGGATTCCTTGGCCACCAACGGCCCTGCTTCGCGCGAAGAGGTGATCAAGGTCAACGACGCGACCATCATCCGATCCCACACGATGGGCCGCGGTTGTTGCCGGAGCGTGGTCATGCCGACGATCCATCCTCGGGTCTCGAGCTCTCGACCGGTCTCAAGGGCGAGATAATGCTCCTTTTCTGGCCGTCGAGGGTCGGCTGGGAAGAGCACGTCCAAGCGGTCCCTTCTCCAACGGCCCCGCCATGAGCTGACCGCCTGAAGCCAGTCGTCTTCCACCGGGACGTGGCATGGAATGACCACCGCCTCGGCATGGTCCACTCCATCGAGATGAACACGTTGCTGTTCCGCGACAAGCACCACGCGGTCCAAGGCTGCAAGCATGCGTCCTATGCGTGGCCCGACGTCTCGGTGATGTAGGCCCACGTCGAGGTCCCAGCCGTGAACCACGCCGACGCACGGGACCTTCCACCCCTTGGCGAGGGTCAAGGCCAGTGCGCCAACGGGCCACAAGGCGTGAACGACCACGGCTTCTGGAACCCACCCCGCAAGCCAGCGTTGCACGTTGCTGGCTCGCCTTCGAATGCTTGAGGAAGTGAGCCAAGGATAGGCTTGGTTTGACAGCCCCCAGTAACGTGGTACCAACACTTCACCTTCGTCAAAGGTGTGCCGTGAAGGGGCTTTGGACACGCCGGAGAGGGTGGACCGACGTGCCTCTTGGTACTGCAACATGCGCGGGAGCGGGTTCACCACACGCACGTCGTGTCCTGCATCCCGCAGCAGGCGGACGTGGTCGGCCACAAAGGTTCCACGTGCGATGTTGGTGGGGAGCGGGTGCATCCCGCTCAACACGAGGATTCGCATTCGAATTCCTCAGCCTTGGAGGGCAGCGTTGAGGTCCGCCAAATTGGCCGCGACGCTCGCACGGTCGTTGAACAAGCCGGACCCGACCACGGCGTTGGTCACGCCCCAACTTCGCAGTTCAGCGATGTTGTGGGCCTTGACGCCTCCGTCGATTTGCAACTGAACGGAACGGCCCCCACGGGCTTGCTGCTGTGCGATGGCTTCGGCCATGCGCCGTACCTTCGCTTGCACGTTGGGGATGAACGACTGCCCGCCAAATCCGGGGTTGACGCTCATCACAAGAACGAGGTCCACGTCTTCGAGCACTTCGAGCGCGGCTTCAACCGGCGTGGCGGGATTGAGCACAATGCCCACGCCGGCCCCCGCATCACGGATGGCGTGGAGCAGGCGGTGAAGGTGCGTCACCGCTTCCACGTGGACGCTGAGGTGATTGCAACCGGCGTCGATGTAGTCCTGGAAACACGATTCTGCGTTGCTGACCATCAGGTGAGCGTCGAAGGTGGGTCCATCGCCAAGGGCCGCACGGAGGCTACGGATCACGGGCGGACCAAAGGTCAGGTTTGGCACGAAGTTGCCGTCCATGACGTCGAGGTGCAACCAATCAAGACCGGCATCGACCGCTTCTTTGCATGAGGCCGCCAAGTCCGCCAAGTCCGCCGTCAGGACTGAAGGTGCAATGACCACGCCCGCCATGCCCCGTCCTGACGACCGACCCACATGAGCGTTCGCTCTTTTCTCGGACAAAGCCTCATAGGACACTTGCGAAAGGGAGGAATGGGCGAGCAAATGGGGCAGGTCATTTCCATCTCGGACAACCAATACGAACAGACGGTCGGCGACGGGTGGGTCCTCGTTGACTTTTGGGCCCCTTGGTGCGGCCCCTGCAAGGCCCTCGGGCCTGTGCTTGAGCAAGTGGCAGGAGAGCGCGAAATCACGGTTGCCAAAGTCAACACCGACACCGATTCGATGCACGCTGCTCGTCTCGGCGTGCGCGGCATTCCCGCCATGTACCTGTACAAGGACGGCGAATTGATGGGCAGCCAGACCGGAGCTCTCCCCAAGGCGAAGGTCCTGGCGTGGATCGACGGCGCCATGTCCGATGCCTTCGACGAAGGCGCCGACTTCTGACGTCACCCGTCAA
>DUHJ01000229.1 GCA_013330925.1 Candidatus Poseidoniaceae archaeon
TGATGGCGATGAAAATCCGGCCTTGGTTGTCGATGACGATGTCGTTGAAATCGAGCAAGTTGCGGTTGGAACCACCGATGTCACGGCAATCGCCGCTGTTGAGGCAAATCGAGCCAACCTGCACCGGATCTTGGGTCACGCGGACCGTCTGGAACACCGGGTTTTCATCGAGGGCGTTGAGGCTGTAGGTCACGTAGAGGTGGTAGGTGACGTTGCCCGTGGCGTAGTGGGCGTTGCCGTCCCAAGGGTTGCCGTCGATGTCCGGCACGCCAAGGGCATCGCCCTCTTCGCTGCCAAGGTAGGCCACCGCCATGCGACCGGGATCCCCGGCGATGATTTGTGGAAAGACGCTGGAGACGACCTCGACGGGGGAAATACGCAGGCTGGTCTGCTCCCAAGAGTCACCAGAATCGGTGCTTCGCGACATGTAGACGCCTTGGTCGGCACCGGTCCAGACGTGGTAGCCGTTGCTCTCCGTGTCTGCGGCCATCTCGGAGTTCTTTCGCGGATTCGGCGTTCCGACGTCCTCACCCATGGTCTTCTCTTCCCAGTTGAGGCCGTTGTCCTTCGAGACGACGAGCGTCGGCGTAGCGACTCGGGGCGGCACGTAGACGGTACCGTCCGGGGCCGAGGAAATGGCACCGTGCAGACCACCGTTGGTGGTCACAAGCCCGAAGGCTTGGCCACCAACGGCGAAGGTTGCTCCGCCGTCCAAGGAGGTGTAGCAGAAGATGCCGGCGAGTTTGTTGTAGCAGAAGTAGACGGCTGAATCGTACACCGGGCTGCCGATGGCGCCGTAGCCGGAGTCGGTCCACGGACCCGTGGCGAGCTTGATGTGGTCGTTCAATGGAACCGGTCCTGAGTCATGCGGATTGCCCAACCAGGTTTCGCCGTCGTCGTCGGACCAACCGATCCATGTGGTGGCCAAACCGACCATCTGGACGTTGAAAATCCGGTCCGTGTCCGGGTCAACCCAGCCCCAAGGATCGCTGGTCGAGGGAGCTTGTGTCACGTCACCCTCCACCGTGTTGACCCACGATTCACCGGAGTCGCACGAACGCATGACCTTCTCGAGGGCGATGAAGAAAATGCAGCCGCTGGAGGTCACCCCCACGCTGGGTTCGGGACCTTGCTGCCCCACGTCGTTGACGTAGTAGGTGGTCTCGAAGGGCTCAACGTCCACGGGGAAGCCGTCACCGCCAGTGACCCAAACCCCGTCCATGGACGTCTCGATGACTTCGACCTCGTCAGGCGTTTCGCTGCTGATGCAACCGGCCATTGGCGCAAGGAGCATGAGGAAGGTGAGCAGCAGGGCTGCGGGTCGCATGGACAAGCCTGTGTCTTGCCCCTCTCAAATGCTCCGTGTGTTGCGGAGAGGAACGTTCCTTCAAAACGAACGGGAATGCCCACGGGCCATGGTGGACGTTCGCTTGCCGGACCACCTCGACGAGCGGTGCATCCGTCACCATGGTCCCGACGCCGAACGACCGACGGTGGTGGTCCACTGGATGCGTGCGGCGCTCAGGTTGGACGAGAACCCCACCTTCGACGTGGCCCGAACGTTGGCCAAGTCCCTCGGTTTGCCGCTCGTCGTGTACCAAGCCATCGACGAACGCTATCCCCACGCCTCGTACCGGCACCACCGGTTCTTGCTCGAGGGTGCGGCCGACGTCGCGCATCGGGCCGAACGCCTTGGGGTCAAGCACGTCCTGCACGTGGCCCGGAACGGCCACAGGGAACCCGCGCTGCTCCGCTTGGCCGAATCGGCCGCTGTTGTGGTCACCGATTTGGTCGATCTCGAGCCATGGCGCACGTGGACCGAAGCGGTCGCCCGCGTCCGCCACGTCATCGAGGTCGATGCACACTGCGTGCTGCCAAGGCCCGTGTTTGGCCGAACTGCCGACCGCCCGTTTCGGTTCAAGGACGCCACCAAACGGGAGATGAAACGGCGCATGGGCCAACCTTGGCCACGCCTTCAGGTGGACTTGGCCCAATTGCCCGAATCATGGATGCCTCCGTTCATGCCCGTCGATGCTGCGCACGAGTTGCGCACGGACGGAGCACGCGGGATGTTGTCGGAATGCCGCATCGACCCCACCGTGGTGCCCGTTCAGGGCATGGTCGGTGGGGCTTCGGCAGGCATGGCACGATGGAAGGCCTACCTCGACGAAGGGTTGAGCCGCTACCACAGGACCCGAAACAACGCGGCCCTTCGCCAAGGCGTCAGCGGGATGTCGCCGTGGTTGCACCACGGCATGGTGGCGGCAACCCGGCTCGCCCGAGATGCTGCCGAGCACGGCACCAAGGGTGCCGAGAAATTTCTCGATGAAATGCTCGTGTTCCGAGAACACGCGTACCATCACGCCCACGACGTGGACCGACCGCACGCATGGGACCGCCTCCCCGATTGGGCCCGAGCATCGTGGCGCAGGTCAGCCTTGGTGCACCCTGCTCGGACGGCCATGGAATTGGAGCGGGGGCGCAGCTACGATGCCCTGTGGA
>DUHJ01000035.1 GCA_013330925.1 Candidatus Poseidoniaceae archaeon
AGGTGTTGCCGGGACACGACGATGCCGTTGACGCGGGAAGAGGCGGCCAAGATCAGCCGGCGGACGGGCAAGCGCATCGAGGCATTCACCTGGGAAAACGAGCAAGGCGTGCTCACGTTGCTCAACGACGCCACCACGCGTGCCTGCACCTTTCTGTTGACGGATTCCCCTGACCTGAACGCACCGGGCTTGTGCAGCATCTACGAATTCCGTCCCAAGGGCTGCCAGATGTATCCGGTGGTGCTGAACGACGAGGACCGTGCCGTGTTGGACGACGCCTGCCCTCACCCGGACGGATTTGAAGCCCCGGGCGACGACGACGCCTTCGCGTTGCTCAACCTTGAGGAGCGCATGTTGCGTGGAGGATGAGCCGCGCGAGGCTCCCGTGAACCCGCACCGTCCATCGTTCAGGACGCAAGGTCCACCTTGAGGCCTCGAAGAGGTTCAGCACGTCCTCCCACGTGCCGTACGTCGGCTCCACGGCCACGTTTTCCCCCACTGCCCCATCGGCGTCAGGACTCAGGGGAGCAACGGGAAGGATGAGGCAACACCCTGCTCCTTCGTCGCCGATGACCTCAGAGGCGCTCGACAGCACGCGCGCCAGCAGGTCCCAAGGCCCGTGCGACCCGTGCGAATTCCGTCCGTAGGGCGGGTCGAGGACGAGGCCAGCAACGCGTCCGCGTGCGCTTTCAGGCAAGGAGGTGCTCAATTCCGTCGCATCGCCGAGGATCACCTGGGCGTGGTGCGTTTTGCCGTCGAGGGCCCACTCCAGATTGGTGCTGGCGCCTTCCACCATCATCGGATCGAAATCCATGCCCACGGTTTCCCTCCCGGTCAAGGCGGCCTCAATCAGGAAGCCGCCTGTACCGGTCATTGCGTCGAGGACGACGCCTTGACGCGTGCCCAAGGCGAGGTTGACCGCCGTTCGGGCAAGGTGCGGTCCGAGGCTGACGGGTCGGAAGAAGGGCCGCTCACCGGCCCGTCGGGCGGTGACGCTGAGACCGGCGGAACGGGGCCGTTCCCACCCCCATCCGACGTGCATCGATGTGGCGTCAAGGGCGATGCAAAGCACGTGATCAGGCCGTTCGAGGTCGATGTCCCACCCGGCCTCATGCAAGCGGGCTCCGAGGCTGCGAGCGATGGTTTGGGTGGACGAATCACCCATGCGCCCTCCAAGGCGGTCCACACGAACACAGACCTTGCCTTCGAGGGGCCTTGTTCCAATGTCAACGGCCGCAACCACGGCTTCGTTCGTGGTCCAAGGCATCACGCCCCCCTCGTCGAGCACCGTGTCGATGCCCGCCGCTGAGTCGAGGGATTCCGGGCGATGACCGATCGCCAGACGTCCGTGGCGCACCTTCGTTTGGAAGCCCAGCGCCTCGGCTTCAGCCATGGCAAGCGCGGTGCCGTTGCCACGCAGGACGAGCACGCTCACCGCCTCGGGCATGGACCTGCGAAGAGCAGCGCATTCAACGCCTTGTCGGCGGGGCGAAGAACCACAAAGGGCGAAGACGAGCGCGAAAACATGGGCTGCAACCTGAAGGACCTCGCGGTCAGCGAACGCGTTCGACTCCCAGACCTTGCAGGCAAGCGCGTCGGCATTGATGCCTTCCTCACGGCCTTCCAATTTCTGACGACGATGCGGGACCGTTCTCCGGAAGGTGACGGCATGCCGCTTCGGGCCCCTGACGGCCGCTACGTGGCTCACCTGATGGGCTTCTTGCAGCGCACATGTGCCCTTCTTGAGCACCGTATCATTCCCGTGTACGTGTTTGATGGGGATTCTCCCGCGCTGAAGGCCAACGAATTGGCCGCTCGGCGTGAACGACGTCAGGAGTCCGAGGAGCAGTATGCTGCCGCACGCGCCGCAGGCGATCACCGCTTGGCGCAGAAGCTGGCCGCCCGCATCATGCATTATTCTCCAGAAATGGTGCAGGAAACGAAGGACATGCTCGATTTGTTGGGCGTACCGTGGGTCGATGCCGCCGCGGAAGGGGAAGCTCAGGCGGCCGTCATGGCTCAACGCGGGCACCTCGACGTGGTCGCCACCCAGGATTGGGACGCCCTCCTCTACGGTTCACCGATCTTGGTTCGCAACCTAATGGCAGACGGAACGAAGCGCTATGGGAGGACCATTTATGCAGAACGCATCAACCTTGATGCAATGCGGGAAGAACTCGATCTGACCCAAGAACAACTGGTCGATCTTGGCATCATGATTGGAACGGATTTCCACCCTGGCATCCGTGGCGTGGGGCCCAAAACCGGCCTCAAACTGCTTCACAAACACGGCACCTTGGAGGGCGTGTGCGAGGCCAAAGGCGTTGATGTGCCCGACAACATCGCCGAGGTTCGAGCCATTTTCCACGACCATCCATCCACTCCGACGGAACCGGATCAGCTGGTCCTCAAGCCGGTGGACGTGGCCGGATTGAAGCAGTACTTGCAGGTGGAGCGAGCTTTCAGTCAGCGTCGGATGGACGAGGCCTTCGAGAAGCTGGAAAACGGCGGACGCCTTGGCGGCGGTCAGACGTCGCTGTTCTCGTTTTGACCCCCGCTATTCTCCCCACGATGCCGTCGGTGCGCGAGGCGTGCTCCAATCAACAGCAGCGGCATCACGAGAAGGAAGATTTGGTTCGCGCGCCATTTGGCTCGGTAGGCCACCTGCATGGACGCAACGTCGTAATGGTTGCATTCCCAAGCGCGCGCGCCGGAATACACCACGCCTTCCCCTGCCTGGCTTTGGTAGACCATGTGAAGCACCTCGTAGGCCACCGTCATGTCATACACGAACAGCAACGAGAGGGTGAGGATGCCTCCAAACAGCCACGGACGGCCCACTTTCTTGGAGCCAACCGCGTGGGCAAAGAGCGGCAAAAATGGGAGGAACAGCACGTAGAAGGCTCGGAAATCGGAGTGGCGCAAGACGTTGTTGCAGTAGCTGTTCGGCTGCAGGGAGATCATCACCATTGCATAGGCAAACAGCGGTGTCACCACGAGAAGGCAAACCCAAGGCAACGCGATGGGCATGCGCCCCCGACGGTCCAACCAGACCATGGTGGTGGGGAGGGTGGACAAGGCCACTGCGAACAGGATGTTCACCGTTAGAATCGGTGTTGGAAGCACCATCAGCAATCCAGCGAGGGCGAACCCCTGACCCCCAGACACGCGTGTATTTCAGTCGGACGTGTCCATGAATCAACCGGTTTCCTTCCCGCCGTCATCGATTTGGAGCCACGCTTATCTCATCGGGGCGCAACCACGTCGCATGGCTTCAGATTCCACGGCGTTGGCCAGCGTGGTCAAAGTGGTCGGCCTGGTCGCGGTTCTCCTGCTTGCTGGCGTGCTTGCCAGGCGTGGCATGAAGGTCAACTACACGCGAAAAATCAACCATTTCGCGATCTTCTTCATTCCGGTTTTCGTCGACCAACAGTTCGCATCTGAGACCTTCACCGACGTGGTGTACCTCAGCGTCAGTGCGCTCGGCACGCTTGGTTTTCTTGTGATTTTCCTGGAGCGGGTACGCAGCAAGGTTCCGGTGTTCCAGTTGATGTTCGAGGGCTTTGACCGTCCCGAGGACCGGCCCCACACCCTGCTTTGGTTGTGGACCCAATATGCGGCCGGCTTCGCGGTGATGGTACCCATGATCTGGTGGTTTGGCCACCTTGGTTACGAGGCCTTGGTCACGGTTCCGATCCTCATCAACATCGTCGGCGACGGCCTGGCGGAACCCGTTGGGGTCCGATTTGGGAAGCGCGAATACAGCGTTCGAGCCCTGTTCACGTCGCAGCGCTTCACCCGCACCCTCGAAGGCAGCGCGTGCGTCCTGATCACCGGTATCGTTGTGCTGCTGATGCACGCTGCGCTGCTGACCACGCCGCAATTGGTGGCTGGACTGCTCATCATCCCCATCGCGATGACCCTCACCGAGGCCTATTCCCCACACGCGTGGGACACGCCTTTCCTCATGCTCGTCGGTTACGGCACGCTGCTTGGCGTGATGCAACTGTGATCACGTGTGGAAGCGGTGCGGACTGGCCACGTGCGGCACGCCGTCCGTTTCGATGCGTGCTCCTGAGGCTTTGGCTTGCGCATCGTCCAATGCTTCCAGGATGCGGTTCACCGGCGCGCACGGCACGCCCACCAAGCGTGCTTCGACCTCAGCCCGTGAAAGGCCAGCCACAGCCTGGGCAACGCACGCCTCAACCCGGTCACGGTCGGTGACGCGGCCGGGGTTGGTGGCCCAATCGGCGCCTTCGGGAAGGGACAACTCCAGCGCAGCAACCAACTTCGCCCATTGGGCGTCGGAACCGACCGCGATGGCGACCTCACCATTAGCCGCTTGA
>DUHJ01000089.1 GCA_013330925.1 Candidatus Poseidoniaceae archaeon
CTGTGGTGGAGATGTCGCACACCAGGGTTACGCCATAGGCGTCAAGCAGCCAATCAGGAAGCACCTCTTCCGATGAAAAATGGTTGTGATAGACGTTGATTCCAGTGTCAATAGGCGCCACGACACTGAACGGACGCCAAAGTTGCTCTTGATTTCCCTCGTTTGCTTGGTCGCTCAGGGAGGGTGTTGTGGGCTTGAGCACGGCCACGGCGGAGAAAGCCACGGCAATCAAAAGGGTCGCCACAAGTAGAGCGCCAGGTGTGGCAAGACGTCCGGAGGGGGCGTCTTCGCTGTCCATGATTGCCCCTCCCTTGTGTTGAACATGAAACCTGCGCCCCATTCATACGTGCCGCGGAACAGTGCAACCCATGCGCGGGGACCGATTGGTGTGGATCGACCTTGAGATGACAGGGTTGGACATCGTTCACGATCGCATCATCGAAATCGCCACGCTGGTGACCGACGGTGACTTGAACCTCATCGCAGAAGGACCAAACCTCGCCGTCACGGTCTCCGAAGAGGCCATTGCCGGAATGGACGAATGGAACACGACGCATCACCACGCCAGCGGTCTCGTGGAACGCATCCGGACCGCAGGAGTCAGCATCGATGAGGCACAAGCGCAGACCTTGGCTTTCCTCCGTGAACACGTGACGGCCAACACCGCCCCCTTGTGCGGTAACTCGGTCTGGAACGACAAGCGCTTCTTGGAAAAGGAAATGCCCGACATTGTCGAGTTCCTCCATTACCGAATGATCGACGTGTCCACCATCAAGGAATTGGCACGGCGCTGGTACCCTGATGTTCCGCGGTACCCAAAGAAAGGCGCGCACTTGGCGTTGGACGACATTCGAGAGTCCGTGGAAGAGTTGCGCCACTTCCGAGAGCGCGTGTTCAAGTCCTGATCACAGGGCATCGCGCCACGTCGGTTCGCCGGGGGAAAGACCGGCTTGTGAAGCCATGATGGCAGCGGCAACCGCCACGGCGATTTCTTCGGGAGTTTCCGCACCGATGTTGAGGCCAATGGGACACACCACGGCTTCCACCACCGTTTCTGGCAGACCGGACTCGAGGCAACCGTCACGGAACGAGGTCCATTTCGCCCGTGAACCGATGCAGCCAACGCGAGGCGTCCCTCCTTCGCCCGGGACTTCTTTTGCCGCAACAAAGCGTTCGAGGAGACCGTGAAGGCGTGCCCTGTCCTCGGCATGGTCGTGACCCAGAAGGAGAATGTCGGTAAATCGCCGCAAGGTGTGGGCGTCTTCACGTTGCAAGAAGGCCTCAACGCTTGACACGTGGCGCTCGACCGCGGCGGGATGCTGTTCCATGCCCGCATAGGCTTCCCTCGAGTCCTGCACCGAGGTGCGCCAGCCGAGTTGCTGGGCGAGATGAGCGAAAGCAACGGCACAATGGCCTCCACCCATCAGCAAGACGTGGGGGGTCGGGTGAAGCACGTCGATCGACACCGTCACTCGTCCCCCGCAAAGCGAATCCAGCGCCACGACCTCATAGCCCTTGGCCCCACGGTGCAAACCGTAGGTGAGCACGGCCCCCATCGGGCGACCAGGGGCGTCCAGGCGTTCCAGCATGGCTGCTTTCACGCGCTCCTCCAGGCCAGCTCCTCCAACGGTTCCCTTCCATGTGGGTCCCGAAGACAAGGCAAGACGCGCACCGGCCTTTCCGGGAACGGAACCAGAGGTCGTGACCACCGAGGCGACCACCACGCGCTGCCCCCCGTCGCAGGTCGCAAGCGCCCAACGGAGCACGTCGAGGCCCATGCCCGGGCGTGGTGGCCCCACGTCAAGGGTTTTCTCCACGCCTCAGCCAGCCCTCCAAGGACTGTACGGCTGCAAGATCGTCCGGCCTGTCGAGGTTCAAGTGCAGGAAAGGCGCGGCCACGTCAACAAGGGCACGCGAGGGCAGCGCGTCACGCAACGGCGCATCTTTGGCGAGCTTCTTGATGCGTGCCAGGGCCTCGCCTCGAACGAGCAGAGGGTGGCCCGCACGACCGTCAAAAGACGGCACCACGGCCTCACCGGAAGCGGAAAGGAGGGCATGAACAACCTCTGCATCCCATCCCGGGCGATCCACAGGGCACACCAACACCTCCTGCACATCCTCCGCAAGTTGCTCCAAACCCAAGTGGAGGCTTCCTGTTCGACCGTCGTTAGGACGTGGGTTGATCACCACATGGCAAGGAAGGGCTGAGGCAGCGTCAGCAAGGTTTGGATGGACCACGACCACCGTTTCGATCCCGAGGGCATTCAACCGCGCCACGGCCACGCTCAAGACCGTGCCGCTGAGCAACGGCACCATGGCTTTGGGTTGACCAAGCCGCCGGCTTGCACCACCGGCCAAGACCACCGCTGCGACCATGTGTTCACCCTGATTCCGTGGTGGTTGGTCTTGTGCTTCAAAAGTGGTGGTGCGAAGGTCATCGGGTATGCCACACGCCATCGTCACACATCGCGAGACATGGGCTCAGAACATGGTCAAGTCCATGCAATTGCTTGACGCTGTGCTCAGGGAACACCAACAGGCGACCGTGATGGACCCTCGTGCCGGCATCGTCCCCACTTGCCCACGCCTCATCGCCGTCCTTTTGCTCAAAGGAGACTCCGGCCGCACCTACCGCCTCAGCATCAGGGACATGGACGGCACAGGGCTGAATTGCAGTTTCACCGTCGAGGGAGCCCGCTGGAGAACCGACCTGCTGTCGCCGTACAAGACCGGTGCTGCGGTGGCCTCGCTCTGCCTGCAGTCCACACAACACGACTTGCCGGCCGGCGATCGCGCGGTCAGCTTGGTCCTCTCCCTGCTGCGTGACCGCCAAACCGCGATGCGCATCCCCCTGTTGGGGCAATTTATCGCCGCCGACCGTGCCATGCTCAAGAACATCGGGATGTTCACCGACGAAGGGCCCATGCCGGACTTCGAGGAGCCTGAAGAGTTTGATTTCCCGCCAATGAACGCTGTCCCGGAGGCATTCGAATCCCCTCCCGACGAAGACGAGCCTGAAGACCCGCACGAATGGACGGAGCTGGACGAGTTGTTTCATGCACCACGAGCGAGCGTCCCGTTGGAAGGCACTAGCGAAGCCTCCGAACCGGAGTCTCCGCCCTCACATGAGCAGACCATGCTTCGTGCGGCCGATGAAGCCGCGGAGGTCGGTTTGGAGCATCTCGCCGCTGCCCTGAGGGCCTTGGCATGAGCCTCAATTTCGGGTGATTTCCCGTCCAATGATCATCCGTTGAACTTGGCTGCTGCCCTCGTAAATCTGCATCACCTTGGCGGCACGCATCAAGCGAGCGACGGGATATTCTTCGGAATAGCCGTACCCACCGTACACCTGCACCGCATCCGTGGCGACTTCCATCGCGCTGTCGGACGCAAAGCGCTTTGCGTGCGCGGCCGATTCCGTGTTCCGAACGCCCACGTCGCTTTCGGAAGCGGAGCGCCAGGTCAACAGCCGAGATGCCTCGATTTTGGTCTTCATGTCGGCCAGCATGAACTGAATGGCTTGGTGCTGATGCAAGGGCTTCCCGAAACTCTGGCGCTCACCGGCGTAGGTCAGCGCGTGTTCGTAGGCCGCACGTGCCAAGCCCGTCGCGTGAGCCGCAATGTTGGGCCGGGAAAGGTCGAAGGCTTGCATGGCGTTCATCCAACCCCCAGATTCCGATTCACCGATGAGGTGATTGGCAGGAACCCGCACGTCGTCGAAGGTGATGGAGCGGGTGTCGCTGCACCGCTGACCCATGTTCGTTTCCTTCTTCCCAAGGCTCAATCCCTCACGGTCGGCCTCGACAATGAACCCGGACATGCCGCGGTAACCGGCATCAGGGTCGGTCTTGGCGAGCACGAAGAAGAAATCCGCATAACCTGCTCCGGTGATCCACATCTTTGAGCCGTTGATGACGTATTCGTCGCCGTCCCGACGGGCGGTGGTCGTGATGGCGGCCACGTCAGATCCAGCACCCGGTTCGGTCACGGCGTACGAAGCAAGCGCACCCTCTTCTGCGATTTTCCGCAACCAGACTTGCTTCTGGGCCTCGGTCGCTCCGGTGATGATGGGTGCGGTGGCGAGGGCCGTGGCGTAGGCCGCGGTTGCAAACCCAGGATCGCCCCATGCCAGCTCCTCGTTGACCAGCACCTCTTCCATGCAACCCAAACCAGGGCCACCGTAGGCTTCGGGAATGTGAAGGTTCAGCAATCCCATTTCGTGGGCAGCCCGAATCGTGTCGATGGGATAGACCTCGTCGGCGTCCCAGTGCTCAGCGTGAGGACGGATTTCGTCCACGGCAAATTCGTGGGCCAATTCCCGCAGCATCTCCTGCATCTCGTCGAGTTGGAAGTCGACCATGCCCTGCCGACAAGGCGGCCGGACTTAATGCTCGTCAATGCTCACGTGGCGAGGATGGTTCCGTTTCGCTGAAGGGCGAGCAACACAAGGAACACGAGGTAGAGCGAGATGAGCATCGCTCCTTCTCGTCGGCGGAATCGGTAATTTGTCCGCATGAAGAGCAAGGCAACGCCGATGGACACGATGGTGGCGGGGATGATCAGTCCAGAGGTGATGGTCCAACCTGCGGCTGAAACCTCGAGTGGGTGGACCAATGCCGCGATGCCAATCGACAACGTTGGATCGGTGATGTTGGACCCGACCAAGGTGCCGATGGCAACACCCTCGCTCTTCTTGACGGAAAGCAAGGCGATGGTCAACTCGGGGAGCGAAGTCCCAATGCCTGAGATGGTCGTGCCGATCACGGCTTCAGAAACGTTGAGTTTCTCCGCCACCTGAACCGCCAACTCGACGAGATGGTGGGCAGCAAACAAGGCGAAGGCAAGCCCGAGCACGACCATGACGATCGAAGCACCGGTGCTCCACAAGGACATGGATTCGCCCGCTTGCGGCTCGAGGCCTTGGTTCCGGGCGTCCTCCTGGATTTCTTTTCGGTGCCGGACCAGCCACACCACGTACCAGACGTAGGCCAGCACCAAGAAACCGCCTTCGACCCTGCTCAAGGTGGTGCCGGTCCAAATCAGGATGCCCAACAATACGTTGGCACTCAGCATCAGCATGCCGTCACGTCGAAGCCATTCTGGGCCAACACGAATGGGCCGGGTGAAGGCAACGATGCCGAGAATGAGGGTGATTTGAACCAGCACCGAGCCAAAAATGGAACCGACGGCAAGGTCAGCCACATCACCCGTTGACGTGGGGATGTCATAGGCCGCAGAGGCGGTCACCAGGATTTCTGGCAGGGAGGTCCCAATCGACACCACCGTCAATCCAATGACCACTTCGGCCACGCCTGCACGCTTGGCCAAACTCCGCGCTCCGGCGATGAAAAAATCAGCCGAGGAAACGAGCAAACCGATGGCCAAGACCAACAGCACCGCGACGGCGCTCAGGGCATTCTTGTCCAAGATGCTCTCGAGGAAGAGCAAACCGAGGAACAAAGACGCCGTCAGCACGAAGGCGTTGTAGGACAGCAACTTTGGCAGCCCTTGCACCTGCTCGGGCTCCGCCATGAAGCACCGGGAGCCTCAC
Organism: Candidatus Poseidoniaceae archaeon; assembly: GCA_013330925.1. Lineage (GTDB taxonomy): Archaea > Thermoplasmatota > Poseidoniia > Poseidoniales > Poseidoniaceae > MGIIa-L3 > MGIIa-L3 sp11892u. The sequence goes on from DUHJ01000089.1 coordinate 5,552, forward strand.
CCCTTCATCATCCTTCAGGGTGAGTCGGTCAATCCTGTGTCAGAGTGCGAAGCACCTGCTCCACATGCACCACGGCAGGAATCGTATGGTTCTCCAGCGGTGGAGAGAAGGGCACAGGCGTGTCCAACGCACCGATCACCACAGGCGCTGCCTCGAGGGCATAAAAGGCCGATTCCATGATTCGACTCTGAATCGTATGGCCCAAACCGCCCGACCATTGGGCTTCGTGGAGCACCACCAAGCGGCCTGTACGTAGCACGGAATCAACGCATGGTTGGGCGTCAAACGGCATCAGGGTTCCAACGTCGATGACCTCTACCTCCACGCCTTCCAAAGCCATGGTTGTGGCCGCTTCAAGGGCAAGGTGAAGCATGGCCCCCCACGTCACCAAGGTCACGTCGCGACCGCCTCGGATCACCCTGCTCTTGCCGATGTGGTAACGCTCACCGGAGGAAACCGCTGATTTGACCGGGCCGGTGTCCACGTGCTGGTTGATGTTCATGCCCCAGCCCGTTTTGCCGCCTCGCAATCCGTACAGGCCGATGTGTTCGAGGATCAACACCGGGTCTGGAAGCGCCGATGCTTCGACGATCATGTCGTAGGCTTGCTGCGGGGTTCCCGGGGCCAGCACAACCAGACCCGGGTCGTTGGCGTACCAACTTTCGATCATGTTGGCGTGGTACGGCCCGCTGCGGGTTCGTGCACCCAACGGGACACGGACGGTCATGGGGCAATCAGCACCCCAACGCCATCGCAACATGGCAGCGTTGTTGACCAGCGCGTTGTGGGCCAGCGCTGCGAAACCACCGAACTGAATCTCGGCCATCGGACGCATACCGGAAAGGGCTGCACCCACCGCGGTGTGAATGATGGCTGCTTCGCACAGCGGCATGTCGACGAGCAGGTTCTGATGACCGGCATTCCTCAGGCCCATGTTGAGGCCGAACGCACCGGCAACTTCCATGTCCTCGCCGATGAAGACCGTGTTGTCCCCCTCACGGTCGGCCACGTCGGCCATGGCCTGCTGGATGGCTCTCGCGTAGGTCCAACCGCCTTCATCCGCGTAGGTCCATGCCACGTCTCCGACGTCCAAAGGCCCGTTGGGTGGAGCCTGCATCAGGTCCGCACCGTTCAATCGCTCAAGGTGCTGTTGCTGCGTTTCTGCATCGTGAATGCTCGTGATGCCGCGGGTGACGGTGGTGGGGGTTGGCCAAGGCATGGCGTCCAAGGCCTCCAACGCCTCGTCTACCGCATGCAATTCGTCGGATTCCATCGTTTCAAGTTCGTCCACCGCAACTCCGAGGTCAATCAAAAGAGCACGGTGCGTGGGTATCGGATCCTTCGCCTCCCAATATTCGATCAGCGCATCGTCCACGTAACCCTGGGTTGCACCCGAGGGGGCCCCGAGGTACAGGTCATCGTGGTGATGGGCATGGCCGCAGCCACGCATGGTCTCGATGTGAATCAGGGTTGGGCCACCGCCCTCAAGTCCAAATTCACGCGCCACGGCGACGCTGGCATGAACGGCAGCAGGGTCGGAACCGTCGATGGTCCAACCCGGGAAGCCCATCGCCACCGCTTTGTCGGCCCATAGCTCGACACCGGACTGGTGTGCTGGAGGGGTGTCGAGGGCAATCTGATTGTTTTGGAGGATGTAGGTGATCGGCAGCCCGCGCGCACCGGCGAGGTTCATGGCTTCCCAAAACTCACCGGACGAAGAGGCCCCCTCGCCGATGCAAGCAACGTGGAAGCGGTCCAATCCTTGCCGCACGGCGGCGAAGGCCAATCCAGTCATGGTGCAGGCCGCGATGGGGAGCGGCGCGGTTGGAGGAAGCACACCGACGTGCCAAGCCCCGATGTGAAGGTCGCGACCTCCCGCGTCGTCCTGACCGCCGTCCATGACGGAGCCGGCCTTGCCAAGGTTTGCGGCCATCACACCCAGCGGGGTGTCGCCCATGGCCAGCGCGAGTCCGACGTCCCGGATCATCGGTGCAACAAGATCGCCGTCGTAGCCCGCACCGGGACGCGCGCCCAATGGTGCATCTTGTTGCCGGGCGAGCGGGGTCGCCGCCGCGACGATGGCTTCTTGCCACGTGGAACGGAACCCTTTGCCGCCAAAGCGTGAGCCGTCTGGCGCCTCACGACCTTCGGTGTACAGGACCTTCAGGGCTTCGTCAAGTGCCCTGGTGCGGGTCATCATGCGTTGCCATTCTTGGCGATGATCAAGGGTGACGGCCATGTAGTGTGCGAGCCTGCGCAAGGTGAGCCGAAGATCGATGAGGACGCGCGTCAAACGGCGTCCGAGGTGCAAGTCGGCGTTCCTCCGAGGAATGATTTCCTCGGCAGCGTCAACGCCCTCAAGGTGGCCTGCTTGTTCCGCTGTTCGGATGGCGAAGGCCTCGAGAAAGGATTCGCTGAAACCATGCCAAGAAGCCCCGTCGAAGACGTCATGGTCGCCGATGGACGACGCCCAAGCGTCCACAGCCACGGGAAGGAGGCCTTGGTGCCGTTCGGCCATGAACCTCAGAAGTTCAGCCCGGGCTGCGTCCGCGACCAACGGCGCAACGAAGGAAAGCGGGCCGGAGGGCTTCCATCCGCTGCCGTGAATGCGGGGAAGGTCGCCTTGGGCCATGCGCTCACCGTCCCGGCCACGGAGCGCCGGGCTTCAAACCTCCCTGTGCCTAAGCGTCCTCTTCCGAAGGCCAGACTTTCAGAACTTCTTCCGCAAAGCCGGTGGCGTCCTCAAGTCGCGTCATCAAGGTCAGGTCCGACACCGCACCAGGACGGCCGAGGTCCCAAAGCAAATCTCGGATGTCCTCGATGCACAATCGAACGTAAGCCAACGTCTCTTTGTCCACGCCAAGCATGGAATCGTCCGCGGCATCCGTCACGGCTGGAGGCGCTTCGTCAAGCACCGATTCCATGGCTTGCTCAACCTCCCTTGCGATCTGGTCTGCCTGACGCTGGAGGGCATCCTGCATGCCCCCGCTGTCCAAGGTTGCACTGCGGTTGGGACCCTTGCTTGGCGCCTCACCGGAACCCAGGGTGACGGATTTTGTCAGGTCCTCAATCGAAGGGCCAGCGGCCGAGGGCGAGGTGGGCTTGGCCGGTGAAGGGGCAACGGTCTCCTCGTTGGCTTCCACCAAACGAGCCATCGTCTTTCGAACCAATTCGACCAGGCCCTCTGGGTCTTCGTCCAATCCTGCGGCATCGGGCATCACCTCCCGCAACAAATCGGCGTTCAGACGATCTGAACCAAGGAGACCGCGCAACACAGGCATCGCCCAAGAACCGTCGTCCATGGCGGGAAGTGGGGCAGCAAAACCACCGCTGAGGCCACCGCCACCGAAGCCTTGCATGGGCACATTGGCCGGCGGTGCAACGGTCCGCTTCTCTGCGTGAACCCGAACCTGTGCGATCAGCCGGGCCATGTCAATGGGTTTGCTGAGCACCTCGGCGATGCCAGCCCGGGTGGCACCGATCAAGGCCTCTTGCGAGGTATCTCGCGACAAGAGGAGGATTCGGGTGCGGGCACCGACTGCAGGGTTCGAAACAATGGACTGTGCAGCATCGTAGGGACTTCCCTCAGACCATGACTCCTCGAGGAGCAACACTTCTGGGGTGGTCGCGACGGTGGTGCCCACGGCTTGGCGAAGCGTGCTCGCACGTGTGATTTGGAATCCTTCGCGCTCAAGCGTGTTGGCCAGAAGGGAACGGCGGCCTTCGTTGCCGTCCGCGACGATGACGTGTGCCATGGCCTTCCCCAAGGCGAGAGCGGACGGTGGCGGCCTTCAACCTCTTCCTTCCTTTAACGGCCAGAATGGGCATCCGAAGGACATCATCCGACGCGGATGTCTTCCGGTGCGTTGGCATACCAGCCAAGGATGCCGTCCTGCAAGTTGTACAAACGTGAACCGTCCACGCCGGCTTCCATGAGCATCATGGCCGCCATCATCGAGCGCATGCCAGACTTGCAGTGGATGAGGATGTCGCCATGGTCCGGCAGGTCCGACAGCACGTCCAACACCTGAGGATGAGGCACGGTCAGTCCGCAGCTGTGCGCCGCCATCTGGGCGTGTTCTTCGGAGGACCGCACATCAAGCACGAAGGGAGACCATCCTGAAGAACGTCGTTGCAGGAACTCCGGCGAGGAAATCTGGTGGAACATCTGGCCTCCCACGGCCGCATCCGTTTCTTCAAGGTGGCGACCGAGATGGCACGCCGGATCTGCCTCCCACAACCGCTGGGCATCGGCCAAATCTGTGGGCGACGTTCGATGTTCCAGCCGTTCAAACCGAAGGTGCCGGGTCTCCAAACCTTGCACGTCAACCATGGTCAGGCGACCCTTTGCCGCCTCACCGCGTCCAAGCAACACCTCCACAGCGAGGGCGGCCTGCATGGTACCGAGCACACCCGGCACCGCTCCGAGGACCCCCACTTCGTTGCACGCTTGAACGGAACCAGGTGGCGGCGGTTCGGGATGGAGGTCCCTGTAGGAGGCTCCCTGTTTGGGTTCAAACAACGCGATACGCCCCTCAAACCGGTGCACAGAGGCATGAATCCACGGCAAACCGAGGATTGCACATGCGTCGTCGATGAGGTACCGAGCCGGAATAAGGTCCGTGCCATCGATGATGAGGTCATGCCCTTCGAGCAACGCCAATGCATTCTGAGGAGTGAGCCGCTGCGTGTGGGCCTCGACGTGAAGGCCCGGGTCCAATTCCAAGACTCGCTCACGTGAGACTTCGGCCTTCGCCCGCCCGACATCGCTTGTTCTATAGATGACTTGCCGCTGAAGGTTGGAGAGGTCAACGACGTCGTCATCGACGATCGTCAGACGACCAACACCCGCGGCGGCGAGGTAGAGGAGCACCGGGCATCCAAGTCCTCCCGCCCCGATCACCGCCACGGAAGAGGTGGACAGCCTCGCTTGGCCCTCTTCGCCGATTTCCTCGAGCCGGAGGTGCCGTGCGTGTCGGACGGCATCCACGCCGCGAACAGGCCGACCGGCGGGTTCAGTCATGCTGAGCCTCAAGCCAGCGTTCTGCGTCGATGGCGGCTTGACAACCCATGCCCGCCGCCGTGATGGCTTGGCGGTAACGGGTGTCCACGACATCGCCGGCGGCAAAGACGCCCGGGACGTTGGTCATGGTGTGCTCGCTGTGGAGGATGTAGCCCTCGTCATCGGTCTGAACTTGACCACCAAGGAAGGACGTGATGGGCTTGTGCCCAATGGCGATGAACGCTCCCGTGCAGGCGATTTCCTCTTCGGAACCGTCGCGGGGGTCGACAAGGACGGCTCCACTGAGGCCCTTCTCATCGGAGAGCCAACGGCTGACCTCGCGGAAGGTTTTGATCTCGATTTTGGGGTGGGCCGCCGCACGATCGTACATCACTTGGGAAGCTCGGAAGACGTCGCGACGATGAATGAGGGTCACCTTGGACGCGAAACGGGTCAGGAAGGTGGCTTCCTCCATGGCGGAGTCACCACCGCCGATGACGATCACCTCTTCCTCCCGGAAGAAGGCTCCATCGCAGGTGGCACACGTGCTGATGCCTCGGCCTTTCTGAGCCTCTTCGCCTTCAGCGCCAAGCCAGATGGATTCTGCGCCGGTGCAGACGATCACGGCGTTGGCGTGGAAGGTGTCCCCCTCGACGGTGACCGCAAAGGGACGAGAACTCAAATCCACAGATTCAACGTTTTTGTCCTGAACATGCAGGCCGAAACGTTCGGCTTGTTCACGAAGTTCCATCATCATCTCAGGACCACCGATACCCTTGGGGTAGCCGGGGAAGTTCTCGATGTCAGAGGTGAGCATCAATTGCCCCCCCGACATGTAGCCGGCGAACATCAGAGGCTCCAGCATTGCACGCGCGGCATAGAGACCAGCGGTGTATCCAGCAGGGCCTGAACCGATGATGATAATCTCATGCACGTCTTTCGACTCGACCATGCGCCAAGCAAGGAAACCCTGTCCTTCAAGGTTCGCGCCAAGAACGGGCGGAGTTAACCCAACATGTGCAGCACGGCATCGATGGCTGCCTTCGCATGCGGAAAGAGCCGTGGTTCGATGTGCTCTGGATCTGCACCGGGCCCGATGATGCCCAAGCCCACCGGCCGGCCGTACTCCAGTTGGAGTTCAATGAGCGACGAAAGCACGGCCTGACCCATCACTTGTCCGTGCAAGGTTTGTCCTCGTTCAATGATGCCCAAAGTCACCACGGCATCGCACCCGCCATCGAACAGACGCTTGGTGGCGAGGGGCACCTCGAAAGCCCCCGGCACCCAAGTTGGCTCGAGCAACAAAGCATGATCCAGGCCTTGTGCACGTTGCCGTACCTCGCTCAGCATGCGCTCAACTTCCTCCTTGTGGAATGACCCACAGACCACGCCAATTGTGTGTTCTATACCATCATCTCCTGGGCTTTGATGCGCTCAACGGTTTCGACCGCTGCGACCGTGATGGGATCGACTTCAAGGTTAACGCGGTCGCCGACCCCAGCGAGCCCCAAGGTCGTCCTTGCAAGGGTCTCAGGTATGAGATGAAGGTTGAACCCCTGCTCATCACAAACCCCGACGGTCAGGGAAATCCCAGAGATGGCGATGTACCCTTTCTCGAAGATGTAGCGCATGGTGGCCGGCGAGGCTTCGATGCGCATGTCGCAGGTCTCCCCGGCGCGCTTGACGGATTCGATGCGGCCTGTGTCGAAGACATGGCCTGAGACCAAGTGCCCGCCAACTTCGTCCCCAAAGCGCAGGGCACGTTCCACGTTGACGGAATCCCCAACGTTGCGGTCACCCAACGTGCTGCGTTCCATGCTTTCAGCGATGACGTCGAAGGAGACCTTGTTCTCCTCCATGGCCACGGCCGTGAGGCAGACGCCGTCGATGGCCACGCTGGCTCCGAGTTCGAGGCCGTCCGTGTTCGGAACGGCCACCACAAGGCGCCACGAGGCGTCTCGGGGGTCGAAGGACAGGACGGTCCCGCACCCTTCAACAAGGCCTGTGAACATCACGCAGCCCCCCGTTCAAGGATACGAGCAATGATCTTGCGTGTGCCGTCAAGGTCACCCGCCAGGCCTTCCACACGGGTGACCTGAATGCCGTGGTGGCCGAGGGCCTCAAGCCGGTCACGGATCGAGCGCTCAGCATGCTCTTGATCGTATCCAAGCGCGATGACGTCAGGACGGACTGCGGGCAAGATGTCGAAGATGGGAACGTCCGGTGCGTTTCCAACAATGGCCTCGTCCACCGGCTTCAGACCTTCCACCAAGCGGCGGCGAAAAGCCATCGGGGTGACCGGGTCGTGCTTTCGCGCGCGAACCGTGTCGTCGTGAGCAACAACGACGGTGAGATGGTCGCCCAAGGCTTTGGCCTGTTCGAGGTAGTGCAAGTGCCCTGCGTGAAGCAAGTCGAACACGCCGACGGCCATCACACGTGTTCCGGTCACGTTCATGCCTCCTGCCTCGAGCCCTTCACGCCTTCGGCTCAAGGCCGAGGTGAAGGAGGAGCTCTGCCCCGTGGACGAAAGGAATCTGGTGACGCTCCGCCCATGCTTCCGCATCCGCCACCTGCAAGGCCGCGTCACCGTCGGGCTCGAGCATCTCCGCCCCGATGACCACCGGAACCGCGCCCGCGGCGCGGGCAAGACCAACGGCGAGTTCGGTGTGCCCTTGCCTTCGCTTGAGGCCATGCTGGGCTTCGCGGCAAACAGGAATGTGTCCTGGCGTTCGGAACTCTTTGCCGAGCATCGCAATGGCTTCGGCTCGCTGAATGCCGTCGCCGAGCACCTGTGACGTCAGTTCTGCGAAGCGGCGTGTGGTGAGCGCCCTGTCGCGATCGGTGATGCCGGTGAAGGTGTCGCGATGGTTGATGGAGAGGGTGAACGCCGAACGGGCATCGTACTGCAAATCGTTGGTGCGGAGAGCGTGCAGGACGGGATGTTCCTGCATCAAGGACGCGTCGGCGTGGAGGTCTTGCAGGTACGGCAACCCGAAGGCCTCTCCGACGTCATGACCGATGGCGAGAAAGAGGAGTCCGCCGCATTCCTGCCGGAGTCGGCGCATTGCCGCAGGGTCGGCGGTCAACGCAGGAAAGAGCAAGTCCGTCTCGCCCTCGCGGTTCTCCGCGTCGAAAACGCAGACGGGGTTGCCTCGGCCGAATGCGTCGAGCGCTGCCTGCAGGCCAGTGGTCATGTTTGCAGGCTTGGCCTCCCCTTCAAGAAGGGTCGTATCGGGGCCTTTCTGCCGGAATTGGGGACGCTTTGACCGGAAAGGGTTCTTCATGGGGGACCATTTCGGCGGCGATGGGGGGAGCACGATGCCAGTCAAATTCGGACCCGCAGGCGTTCCCCTCTCGTGCAAGGGACGCACGATCGTCGAGGGCATGGACGACATCATTGCCCTCGGACTCGAGACCATGGAAGCCCAAACGGTCCGCATGATTCAACCCCAGCACTTCGACCAATACTGGCAGGCAGGTGTGCTCGCCGAAAAGACCGGGTTCGAGATGAACATCCACGGCCCTTACTACAGCGAACTTCTGGGTGGACGGGTGGAATTGGGCCGCTCGCTGGCCAAAATCGAAGCGACGCTTCAGGCCGCCCGGACGATCAACGCTCGCCACGTCACCCTCCACACCGGCCACTACGGCGAGACCGGTCGAGGCCGAGAAACGAACGAAACCGTGGCCAACATCTTCTCCAGCGTCGTCGATCGGCTGGAAACCATCTGGCACGACGACGACGACGAGTTCCCCGTCTTCCCTTGGATCAAGAACGGAACCCCCTCAAAAGTCGGCATCGAAACCTCCGGCCGACAGGAATTGTGGGGCAGCCTTGAGGAAGTCCTCGAAGTCGTCAACCACGTCGAGGGCACCATCCCCGTGCTCAACATGGCCCACATTCACGCCCGTGGGCACGGCAGCATGCGAACCTCCGAAGACTACGGTGAACTGTTTGACCAGGTCCGCGAAACCATCGGCACCAAGGAATTCTACTGCCACTTCTCCGGGGTCGAGCACCGCGGCGGCAACGCTCAGTTTTACACGCAGATCAAGAAATCCGATCTCAACTTCGAGCCCTTGGCCGAGTTCATCGTCGAAGACGGCGGATGGCTCGACATCACCCTCATCTCCGACTCGCCCCTGCTTGAACACGATGCAATGTACATGCTCCAGAGCATCGAGAAATCACGCCACAAGCAAATCGAGCGAAAGGCCCGCGAAGACCGCCGACGAGCCCTTGCCCTCCAGACCGGAGCCAGCATCGAGGATCTGAAGGCCCGTGAAGCAGAGCAAGCCGCACTCCGCACCGGACAAAAAGTCGAATCCGCAGAAGAGGAATCCGCTCCTGAGCCCACGCCGGAGCCTGAAGCAAAGGCCGAACCAGAACCCGCCGCCGAACCCGAAGCAAAACCTGCCAAGGGCAAAGGCAAGGGCAAG
>DUHJ01000224.1 GCA_013330925.1 Candidatus Poseidoniaceae archaeon
ATGGTGCAGGCGTTCGTGTAGTTGACGTTCCGATCGATGAGGTAGGTGACCTCTGCGCCCGGGACCTGTTGCTTTCGACGGAGAAGAGCAGCGCTCATCAGTGCGTGAAGCGGAGCGGTCTCGTAGAGCACGATGGCGTCATCCGAGGAAAGCCTCACGGCCGTAGGGTCGTCTGCCTTCCAGCCTGCTTGCCGCTCAAGAATGGACGCCCACACGACCTCACGCTCCAACAATGGTTTCGAGGTCGTCCATCTCCTTTGGACATGCGTCTGAGAGCACCACAGGACCATCGTCGGTCACCAAGACGTCGTCCTCGATGCGGATGCCAATGTCGGCGTAACGAGGCGGACACGAAACGTCAGGCCTCCATGCACCGAAGTACAATCCGGGTTCAACGGTCAAGACCATTCCAGACTCCAGCACGCGAGGTTCGCCGTTCGGGCGGTACACACCGACATCGTGAACGTCAAGTCCGAGCCAATGGCCGGTGTTGTGCATGTACCAACGGCGTAGTTCACCGCTTTCTGCGTCCAAGGCCTCGTCGAGGCTTTGGGTGATCACGCCAAGATCAATGAGGCCCTCGGCCAACACGCGCCGTGCTTCTTCGTGAGGCGCGTTGTATGGTGCCCCGACCTTGCAAGCCGCAATGGCCGCTTTTTGAGCGTCCAGCACGATGGTGTAAATCTCCCGTTGGGCCTCGGTAAAACGTCCACCGATAGGCCACGAACGTGTGATGTCCGATGCATATCCCCGATATTCAGTGCCAGCGTCAATGAGAACAACATCGCCCTTTGCACACACGTCGTTGTTGACGGTGTAGTGGAGGATGGTCGCGTTGACACCAGCTCCCACGATCGAAGGGTAGGCCCAACCGTCGCCCCCGCCGTACACGAAACCGCCCTCGATGACGGCTTGCAAATGACGTTCATTGAGGTTGGTTGACGGCAATTTCATCGCCGCCACGTGGGCACGTGCAGAGATGTCCGCCGCATGACGCATCATGGCGACCTCTTCATCGGATTTCCTGAGGCGAAGTTCTGCGATGCGTGCGCTTGGATCTTCCAAGGCGACTGGTCCGGTGCCAAATTGTTGACGCGGCCTGGAGCGTTCGGTCATGGCCGTACGAACCAGCGCATCCAGTTCATGGTCCACGTGTTGCCTGAGCAGGACACGGCTGGCCGATTCCAAGAGGCCACGGACCACGTCATCACGGTCATGGATGCTGTGAGCGCGGTCAACCATGCCCAATTCAAGCACGCCGTTCACGCCAAGACGGCGCCCTTCCCAGATTTCCTTGAGAGTGTCTTTCGGTTGGACGAACAAGCCCCAAACCCAAGATGTTCCGTCATGCATGGCGTAGCCCAAGGACTCAGGTTGGTCCCAATCGGTCAGGTACATCAGGTCCGAAGATGACCTGTAGCGGTAGCGCACATCGTTTGACCTCGTTGATTCAGGGGGTGCAGGAAGAAGAAGCAGGGTATCGTTCGACAGACCCGAGGTCAGACGAGCTTGACGCGTACGAACCTCAGCCACGCTGAACGGAGCAGGCGCCACGGGCAGGTCCGCGAAGGCCTCATCGAACATGGTAGGAGCAGGGGTCGACATGCTATCAAGCGTTGCACGGGTTCTCACGAATTTGGCTCGCCGGGCCATGTGGGGATGGATGGACCCTGGCTTCGATTCCGAAGGAAGAAGAGCAACGTCAAACCGGCGCCAATGAGGAGCAAAATCAACGGACCAACCAAGGCCGATTCAACGAGTGACTCGGTGTCCTCGATCACCTCAAGCGTAAAGGCCATCTCAGCCGAAGCACCGTCGTCATCGACCACTTCGATTCGGATGTCGTACGAACCCGGGTCCACGAACCTGCCTTCTGTCAACTCAGGCATACCAGACAAGCGACCGTCTGCACCAAACCACCAAACGTGATTCAATCCGATGAAGTCATTCCCTGTGTCCGAAGAGGCCGAGGCGTCAAGGATGAACGCGTCCCCAGAGCGAACCTGTAGGGTGTCACCTGATTCAACGACGGCACCGTTGAATCGAAGGTTGACGGTTGGTACCACGTTCTGAACAACGAGGTCATGCGAGACCACACGAACGAGCCCGGCCCCGTCCTGGACGGTGGCTTGTACCGTCCATTGCCCAGCAAGGTCGGGGAGAAGGACCGCCTCGGAGGGAGTCGCCAATTGATCGAGGACACGCACCTCGCCGTTTGGGTCGGTCACACGGAGGTCGATCAACGTCACCTGTTCGCTGCCAAGGTCGGTGGCGTTGACCACCAAACGCACACGTTCCGATTCGTTCGCGGATGCAACCGCCTCAATGGCAGCAACCGGAGGCGTCACATCATGGAGAAGATGCCACGTGGAGGCCGTCGAACGCGACAGCACACCGTCCACCGCCACCATCGACGTGATGGACCAATGCCCTTCAGGCGACCACTCTGCAGGATGGAACACAACGGAAAACGACGAACCGTCGTACACAATAGGCAACGAAATTGTCGTTTTGGGTGATTTGCACACCCCACTTGGACTGGATTGGCAGCGTTGAACTTCAAGATACGATTCGTTCCATCGGTTCGGAGGGAACGTCAATGGGAGCGTCGTGCTCACGTTTCCTGCATCGGTCAGCAGGACAGAGCTCTGCTTTTTGTCCTCATCCATCTGTTCAGGAAGAGGTCCCGTTGCAACAGCCGACGTGGCATCAAGCCAGACCGGTGCCCATGATTCTGGCGAGCCGAGGTAAAGGACGATTTCAGCAGCATACGTTCCCTGTTCCACCACAAATCGGCACGAGCAACCTGATGTGGGCACGCTGATGTTGTGGGTCCACGTCCAGGCCCCCTCTTGTTCAGGCGTCACGGTGTCAAGGAAATCACCGCTTGCGATCACGTCGGCCGTTGTAACATCGAACACGGTCCACGTGATTTCATTGAGAGGGACGTTGGCTTGGCCGCTCAGCGTTACCTGCCCGGAGGATTGGACCAAGCCGTCGTCCTGATCAAAATGGATCTCAGGACCGTGAACGTCCGCGGTCGTGGACGGCACACAGGTCAACAGCAGGAGTGCTCCGAGGACAATGGACCGAGATCGGACCATCATCACGCCGCCTGCTCACTCAGCGAATGGATCGCACAGTTGACCCTGACCGGGGAACGACAAGGGGTTCCTTGGATTGGTGTCCCACTTGTATTCACAGTAGTTGACGTGTCCGTCACCGTCGGTGTCGACCATGCGGTCGGCAGAATCGTACGGATCAAACTCGAAGTGGTATTCCCATCCGGTGGCCATACCGTCTTGGTCGTGGTCTTGGTAGTAGACCTCAGGTCCGTCGTTCCATTCGTCGCCGTCGGTGTCGTTGGTCACGGGGTCGGTTCCGTTCTGGAATTCTTCGAAGTTGGTGTAGTTCTCGAGGTTGTCATAGAACCGGACACCGTCGGGGGTGTCGGGGTTGATGTGGCACTGGCTGTTGGTCGGATCGTCGTATCCCGGACAGTATTTCTTCACCAATCCGCTGCGGTTCAGACCGTCGCGGTCAGGGTCTTCTTGCCCGTCGGTGATGCCGTCCAAATCGCTGTCCTGCATGGAGGGGTCCATGACACCACGGGCACCGGATGAGGCGATGGAGAGGTTGTCCACCAAACCACGTTCAAGGGCGAGTTGGCTGTACCGCACTTCCCAGCCGTCCGGCAACTCGTCTTCATCGGTGTCGTCGTCAACAGGGTTGGTGTTCCATCGATCGGGAGCCTCGGCCGAATTCATCAGCGAGTCGTTGTCCACGTCGTAGTTGGCATCGGCCAAGGAATCGAGGGATGGATCGAGGGCCCATCGTCCAGAACAGCCGTCACAAAGCGCATTGGCGGGGATGGAGAAACCGCTCAGGTTCATCTCCCAAATCTCGTACTTCGCTTCCAAGACGAAACCGCCAAGGTAGTTCTGCCACACATAGCCACCGGGCTCCATCAAGCAGTTGTTGGTTTGCGTGGCTTCGCAACCGGGTCGGGACCAGGAACTTGCAGCGACCCAAAGGCTGTGGGAGTTGGTGTTGTCTTCAGCTGACTTCACTTGCATTTCCCAACCGTCGAGCATCCCGTCAGCGTCGGTGTCGTTGATGAGTGGATTCGTCGGCTTTTGGAATGGCCTTGGTACGAACAAGACTTCGTTCCCGTCCTTGAGACCGTCGTCGTCCGTGTCGGAGTTGTTGGCGTGGGTCAGGAAGTTGTCTTGGCCTGCGATGACCTCCTCGCCGTCTTCCAAACCGTCGTTGTCGGTGTCGAACATGCAAGCGTCGGTGAAGTAGGATTCACCTTCCCAAGTAAACCCAGACAAAGCCTCGGCTTGGTCACCAAGTCCGTCACCGTCGGTGTCTGGGTTGGACGCATTGGATCCTGTGTCGCAGAGTTCGCTGAACTCAACGAAGTCAGAGAGACCGTCGGCGTCGGTGTCGTAGAGGCCGGGGTCGCTGGTCACGATAATGCGTTGAACACCGACGTTGACGACGAGGATCTCCCAACCCATGACCTCGATGCCGTCCCGTAGGCCGTCGCCGTCGGTGTCGGCCACGAGTGGATCGGTGGAGCGACCGTCGGTGATGCCGTCACCGTCACGGTCCCTTGCGTTGTATTCCATCAGGTTGGTGAACTGCTCTTCGGGTTCCACGATGTCCATCCAGACGTCGAGACGGGATTCGATGACGTCCCCGATCTCCACGTGGATGTCGTAGACGTAACCGTCCACGGGTGAACCGAGTGCAACGGTTTGCTTGTTGCCACCTGCGAGCGTGATTTGGCCGCGTGCGACCGTTTGATTCTCGAGCACCCAGTCGTCCAATTCCACGTCTACGCCAATCACGGTCACGCTGTTGACCAAGGATGCGTACACCACGGCTCCGTCGCCGTCGGCGTCCCAACCGTCACGGTCAGGATCCTCGTCACCGTTGGTACCGTCACGGGGGTGGAGGCCGTTGCTGGATTCCCAGCCGTCTGGCATCTGATCGAGATCGGTGTCCACACGCCATGGGGACGTGAAGTTGGTCGGACCAAAGGTCTCGGCCACAAGGTACTCTTCCAGGTTGTTGAGGCCGTCTTCGTCCCAGTCGCCATAGGCGTCAGAAGCGTTGGCCGGATTGAGGAGCATCGTGTTGTCCAGGCCTTGGTTTTGGCTCAGTTCTTGGGTCAAATCGGTCAGGTGGGAATAGCAGTACTCGAAGCCGTCGGGCATGCCGTCACCGTCCGTGTCCCAATCCGACGGACCGTTCAAGAGCCCGTCACCGTCCATGTCACCAAGGAACCATGCGTCGTCCATGGTCTGGAAAGGAGCGACTCGATCGATGGACTGGACGAGTGCAACGTTGCACTCTTCACCGGTTCCGACGAAGATGTTGACCAATTGCGTCGAGACTTCAACGATGTCATCGATCAGGTCCATGTCGGAATCCCGGGAGGTGGGGTCGGTTCCGAAGTTTTCTTCCAGCCAGTTTGGCAGGCCGTCGTCATCGGTGTCGAGGACGGAGTCGCAGGAGTGCTTGCCTTCCGAGTTCCCCAGGTCGTCCCAGCTGGGAGTGGTTTCGTCGTCATCGTAGTAATCGGCAAGGGCCTGTTCGGTGCCTGCATCGAGCAGAAGGCAGTCCCAGTTCCCGCTCAACGGGTCGAAAAGGGTGACCACGCCTCCGACGGTGGTCACTTCGGTCGAGTAGAGCGACTCCCAACGGTCGTTGAGGCCGTCGTTGTCGGTGTCTGCGCGCTGGGGGTCGGTTCCCAAGTCTTGCTCAACGGTGTTGGTCAGGCCGTCTCGATCAGGGTCACCGTTTGGTCCTTGATTGGGGTCAGGCCAAGCGTCCGTTTCGTTCTTCTTGATCGCGTCTTCCGTGTCGGCTTCGCTGGGATCCAACGTGATGTCATCGGATTCACCGTTGTCGAGGGGGTTGAGGCCATGTGCGACTTCCCAACCGTCCGACATCCCGTCACCGTCGGTGTCCGGATTGTCGATGAGGGTCCCGTACTGGGTTTGTTCCAAGGTGTCGGGCAAGCCGTCACCGTCCGAGTCCAGGGTTTCCACAGACTCGGTCCCTTCGCCGAAAATGTCCTCTTCGGCTGCACTCTCGTAATCACCGATGTTTTCGTTGGTTTGCCAGAAACCGCTGATTCCAACGAACAACGAGCCGAAAATGAGTGTCGTAATGATGGCGACGTATGCCATCTGGTTGTGATTCATGGCCATGGCTAAGACCCCGGTTTTTTGCGTGCGTCGCACCGGTTATAGAACTTCACGTGTGCTGTGCGACGAAAAACGCACGACAGCGGCACGTTCAGGCGGCATCAACGAGGACGACCCGACCCCGGGAATCGCTCGGACTTCCGGGTGTGCATTGGTGCACCCCGGTTGACCATGTCGAGATCGGCCACCGACATGCGACGTGGCGGTCCACCTGCCACCGTCCCGCCCAACTTCTGTTTCAGGCCTTCAGCGGCCGCACGCCCTCGATAGGCGGAAGGACCGATCAAAGCATCCAGCGCAGGGCTTCCGTCGGTGGGATCCTCGCGCTTGAGCCACCAACCACGCCCAAGCGGCTTGGTTCGAGGTGGTTTGGCGCGTTCCATTTTAGCAGAGCGACGCTTGAGTCGAGCCTGAATGGACCGTTCGGCGATC
>DUHJ01000157.1 GCA_013330925.1 Candidatus Poseidoniaceae archaeon
CGCAGGCCGAGGCCTTCCTCGACGTCGCCAAGGAAGAAGGCCTGCCCATGCAGATCTTCGGCATCCGTCGCAACGCCCGTGATTACCGATCGTGGACCTACGTTGATGCGCACCGGGATGACCTGCCCATGACCGTCGAGAACATCGCGTTCGCGGTGGACCTGTCGATGCAGCCGCACCTGACCGAGGACAACGTTCGCGTCATGGGCCGCGTGGTGCTCGAGGTCCTCGACCACGTGTTGGCGTGAGCCGCCCCTGTCGGTGAAGGTAGGACGCCATCACCATCAAACCGGGCCAACCCTTCGGACGACCTACATCGGGTGGAGCCATGAGGATCGTCTGGGCCAGCGTGCGGGACCTCGCCCATGACCTGAGCGCCACCACGCAACGCGCGTTGATCACCGGTCTGGCCAAACACGGCCATGACGTGACCTTCCTCGGTCCCGGAATGAACCCGGAGGCCATCGAAGGCGTCGAGCATCTGACCCTGAACATCACGGCTCGGCAAGGCCGTCGCAGCCGCGCCATTGCTGACGCCGTCATCGCGCGGTGGCCAGACCTGCAGGCCCCGGACATCGTGCTGGTCGAATGGCCTCTGGCCAAGCGCATGCTCCGCTCAGGGGTCTTGGACGGCGTCCCGTGGATGCTTGTCGACCGCAGTCCTCCGGCCGATGCAGGCCTGCTCGCCCGCCTCCACTGGTTCGTTTGGCGTCGGGCTTGGCGCATGGCCCGAAAGGCCAGTCGTGGAGAAGAGGGGCCTGTGGGCACCGTCGTGAGCCCCGCTCACGCGCGCCACGTTCAGGCCTTCACCAAACTCAACGACGACCAGGTCGTAGTGCTCCCAGCAGGCGTGAATCTGCGCCGCTTCATTCCCGGCGCGGAGCGCCGCTCAACGGAGCGGACCCTGCACCTGGTGTATCACGGACGTCTGGACCGAAACCGTGGGGTGCTGGTCCTTCCGATGCTCCATCAGAAAGCCGTCAACGCCGGTCTGGAGGTGACGTTGACCCTCATTGGGGAGGGCGATGCGCTGCCCGCCTTGACCAAGATGGCGAAGGCCACGGATGACATTCACGTGCTTGGGCGGCTGCCTCAGGACGAGTTGGCGCACCGTTTGGGCACCTCTCACCTCGGCCTGCTTCCCATGCCTGAACATCGGGCATGGTCGTTGGCCAGTCCGCTCAAGCGCTCGGAATACCTCGCTTCAGGCATGATGGTGATCGGTCTGGACCACGAAGGCCACCGCCTCCCTGAGGACGTCCCGTTCATGCATCTGTTTGCCAAAGAGGACCTCCATGACGGGGCCATCGCATTGCTCAAACAGATGGCCAAAGACCCCTCCATGTACCCCGATGGAAAACGTGCGGCACGCCATTACGCCGAAGCGCATCTCGGCTGGGAGCACAGCGTGCTGGCCCTGCATGAAGCCCTCGAGCAGCGTGCAGCGGCCAAGGTCCCCACGACGAAAGCCGTGCCCGGTGTCGCAGACGAAGTGCCGCAAGCGCCACATCCAGTGGAGGAAGCACAAGCTGGCCCTGCAGAGGTGACCTCGGAGGTGGTGCCCGAGACCAAGCTCGAAGCGGTGGTTGAACCGGCACCAGAGGTCGAGGCAGCGCCGGTGCACGTGGATGAGGCCGAGCCGCGCATGCGTCGGAAAATCTGAGTCAGGGCCGTCCGACCGCATGGACCTGCCAACCGGCATTGGCCAAGTGCTCGAGGTCAAGCACGCGCCGTCCGTCGTACAGGATGGGCGTACGCATGCGAGAGTGGAGGGCCGTCCAATCGGCTTCCAAGCAGGCCTTGTGAGCGGTGACGAGCACCACCAGATCGTACCCTTCGGCTTCCTCAAGGCTGGCGTGGACGGTCACGCCGTCCATCAGGGGCTCGTCGAGGTGCGGGTCCCACGTGCCCACACGGACGCCTTTCTCCAGCAGGGCATCGGCCAAGGGTTCGGCAGGCGTCTCGCGCGGATCGCCGACTTCGGCCTTGTAGGACCAGCCCATGAGCAACACGCGGGCGTCCTTCGCCGGAACTTCGGCTTGATACAACAGGTCACGGATCACGCCGGCCACGTGCACGGGCATGGAGCGGTTCACCGCACGGGCGGCGGTGATGAGGTTCGCGGGCACGCCGACGTTGGAGGCCCGCTGAATCATGTAATACGGGTCCACAGGGATACAGTGGCCTCCGACGCCCACGCCGGGGGTGTAGCGGTGGAAGTTCCACTTCGTGGCCGCGGCGGAAAGGACGTCCTCGACGTCCACCCCGAGCGCGGGGAAAATGCGGGCCAGTTCGTTGACCAAGGCGATGTTCAGATCGCGCTGCACGTTTTCGATGACCTTGGCCGCTTCCGCGACTTCCAAACGTCCGACGTAGCGGACGTCTTCGCTGGTGAGTTGCGCGTACAGGCCCACCAAGGCTTGCCCCACGTCCGCATCGACGCAGCCAATGACGCGGGCCACGGAACGCACGCCGTGGGCAGGATCGCCCGGATTGAAGCGCTCAGGGCAGTACGCGATGGTGACGTCCACGCCTTGCTTCAGCCCGAGTTCTTCAAGCAGCGGCAACCACGTTTCTGCGGTCACGCCTGGGTACACCGTCGACTCCAACACGACCACCGTGTTGGTGCCACCCGGAAGGGCCTCAAACACGGCCCGGCCGGCGGATTCCACGTAACTGAGGTCGGGTTGGAGGTCATGCGTGACGGGCGTCGGCACGGTCACCAGCACCACGTCGCAGTGAGGCACCGCCTCGGCCGTCGAGGTGGTGACGTGCCAGCGGGGCGTGCCAGGTGCGGGGACAAGATCGTCCACGTCCGGATCGCCGGTGGGGTTGCGGCCCTCACGGACCATCGCCACGGTCCGCTCTGAGATGTCGACGCCCCAGACCTCGAATCCGGCATCGAGGAAGCCGATGGCGGTCGGCAGGCCGACGTAGCCGAGCCCGATGACGCCCACGGTGGTCGAGGCTGCCTCCATGCGGCGGGCTGTTCCCCGCGCCGTTTGAAGGGGTCGGTGGCCCGGCGAAATTCTGACGGCTTCCCCCAGCAACCACCGAGCCGCAGAACACGGGGCAGCCCATGCAACCCTGCGAACGCTTCATGTCCCAAAGCAACCGCACCCCAGCATGGGTCGGGAGGTGATCATCACCGGTGGCCGACCAAACCCCTTCGCAGCCCCACGCCTGATGGTCGGCCGTCTTCTCCAACACCGCAGGCTGGTGCGCCATTTGGTGGTCCGAGACCTGAAGGTGACCTACCATGGCACGATCATCGGCTACGGATGGACGATGCTTGAGCCGCTGCTGCTGACCGCGGTCTATTGGGCCGTGTTCGCGCTCTTGCGCGGGAACGAGGACCCGCTTTTCGTGCTCGAAATTTTGCTTGGGGTGCTTGTCTATGGCTTGTTTTCCAAAACCATCTCCCAAACCACGACCGGGCTTGTGACTTATGCAGGATTGATCAAACAAACGTCCGTCCCAAGAGAGGTCTTTCTCTGGTCAGGAGGTGCCTTCCAAACCCTGCGTTTCTTCCTTTCTTGCTTGGTGATTCCTCCAACCATGCTGGTGCTTGGGGTTGACGTTGAATGGACCATTTTGCTCCTTCCGATCATCGCCATCCCAACACTGGCCCTAGGGATGGGCCTCGGGCTGATCGGTGCCGTATTGCACACCCACATTCGCGACACTGCGCACGTCGTGGGCATCCTCACCCGCGCCGGATTCTTCCTCTCCGGGGTCTTCTTTGGCATGCGCCACATCGATCCTGTTCATCACGATCTGTTCGCCTTGAATCCGGTGGCCATCCTGATCGAAATGTCTCGATCCGCGATGACGGGGGACACGTCGTTGCTTGAAGTCGAATGGGTGGCGCGGACCCTCATCGTCTCCGCCACCGTCCTCGTCCTGGGCGCCATCGTCTTCGTTCGGCGAGAGGCGGAAGCCGTGAAACATCTGTGAGGTGAAAGCATGGGCGTGATTCAATTCCAAAACGTCACCCTCGATTTTCCCGTCAAGGGCGGAGCTCCCACTTACCTGAAAGAGCAGGTGACCGGGCGCTTCCGGAAAGAAGGACGGAAGCGTCGCTTTCGTGCCCTCGATGCGGTGAACCTCGACGTGGAACGCGGGGAAATCCTCGGCATCGTCGGTCCCAATGGAGCAGGGAAATCGACCATTCTTCGCCTGATCGCCGGCATCTATCGCCCCAATGAAGGCATCATCCGCACCAGCGGCCGTTGCGTCCTTCTCGCCGGAATCGGCACCGGTTTCCAAGGCCATCTCAGCGGTCGTGAGAACATCAAACTCAACGGCAGCATCCTCGGTTTGACCGACCGTGAGGTGACCGAGCGCATGGAGGGAATCATTGCGTTCAGCGAATTGGGCGAGCACATCGACCAACCCATTCGGACCTATTCCATGGGCATGAAAGCACGGCTTGGATTCGCGGTGGCCGCTCACCTTGAACCAGAAGTCCTGCTGATCGACGAGGTCATGGCCGTCGGAGACGCCGCCTTCCGTCGCAAATGCCAGGCACGCATCCGCGAGATGGTCAGCGGCGACACCACGGTGGTCATCGTCAGCCACAACATGAACACGGTCGCGTCCTTTTGCGACCGCGCTTTGTGCATCCATCACGGCAAAGTCGTGTCTGGACCTGGCCCAGTTAAGCACGCGATTGGAATGTACGAGACCATCCTCGCCGAAGAGGAATGAGGCTCAAGGGGCGTCAGGGAACAGGTCCTGGCCAATCAAGGCCGCATCGTCGGGCATGCGAGGAATGCTTCGCTCCATGGCCTGCTTGACGTGGTCCCTGATCCAATCTGGAAGCAGATCAAAGGCGGGGGCATAGTGCATGGTCCACGCACTGAGGTCGTGGTTCTTCATGTGGGCCAGATCTGGAACCAGGTCCCAACGGTCGTGCTGGCCAATCCACCACAACACGTGCGTCGCGGTCTTGAGCGGGCGCTTAGCGAGGAAGGTCTGAATTTCTCGTGCATTGAGGTCGGCGGGTCGGCCGAGAAGGGTGTGCTTGTGGAAGCATTTCCAACAACGGCCACAACCGGGAAAAGATGCCCTAAGGCATGAGCTGACCACGTCACCCAAGCCTGCCTCCTGGACCAACTGGACGGTGCTGGCTTGGCTGATGCCGCCGATGGGCAGCACGATGTCCAAGCCGACGCTCGACAACAGTGGAACCCAGCGCCTCCACCAACCGCTTTCCGAAAATTCACGCCAACGGTGGCCGTGCCAAAGGTAGGTGTTGTCGATGGGCATGCCGAAAGCAATGCCGCCAAGGTCGAAATGGTCGGCCGTCAGAATGAGGTGGACTGCACTCGCCACGTCGGTGCTGAATCCGTTAGGAAGCCGGTGATGCTGCCGAAGGATTTCATGGTTCGAAGGGACGGAATGGACCCTTCGCCCTGCCTTTTTCAAGTGACGAAAGAGCCGATCTGCTCCACGGTGTTGAAGGTTGGATTTGAACGAACGACGGTGGTACACCAACACCGTGTCCTCGGGGAGCAGCGACATCGCCGCCGTGGAATCGATGCCGCCAGAAAACGCCAATCCGACCTTCTCCCCACGAGGCCGGCTCGGGGTCCATCCCTCGAGGAGGTCCTTGTGCCATGGCGACAACAAAGCCTGAGTGGCCACCATCAGCAAATCGGGATGGATGCCCGCAGCAGCCGGGCGAAACGGAAGCCTCCAGTGCACCGTTCCTTCCTTGCATGTGAAGGTCAACCTCTTCCCCTTCGCCTGCCACGACCACCGCTGGCGGTCATCGGCAAGGAGAACGAACATCGACGCGAACTCGGCCCGAAGGCCTTAGACCATTACGACCCACCGCCGCGTCTGGGACGGATGGGTCCCGGAGTGGGACGTATGGACGACCTCCAACTGACGCCAGAGGCCGTGGCACGGGTCCGCGACCGCATCATGTCCCTTGTGCCCGCACATGCACGAGTGGTCGAATTCGGCCACAGTGGCCTCTCTCGTTTCCTCGCCAGCCACTATGAGTATGCCTTGATTGACGACATCGAACCGTCCGAACACCGTGACGTCCCCCTCGAGCACGTGCACCAGTCAAAGAGGCAAGAGGCCAACGGCCGCGCTTGGTTCCATGACGTTGACGCCTGCGTTCTCCCACAGCACCTCGAATTGATGCTGGTGCATCACAGGGAAGGAAGCCTCGACGCTGCAGCGGTGCTTGAACGCCCAGACCTTTTGCAACGAGCACGTCGAATGCTGCTCGTCAGTGACGACGGCGAGG
>DUHJ01000071.1 GCA_013330925.1 Candidatus Poseidoniaceae archaeon
GGCCAGTGAGGATTGTGTCAGGGCGAACAACGTGCTCCCATGGCACGCCACCGCCTCAAATCCCTTGTTGGGTTCAATCGAAAGGAAGGCGCTCGGCAGGATTTCCCGATCGATGGCGGGGTTGGCATCGGACAAGCCTTCCATCGCTCCTTCGGGAATCAAGCGTGCCAACACGTCACCCTGTCCACCGATCAGTTGGAGCGAGGGGATGCTTTCCTCGCCAAGGACAAACACGCTCCCACCACGGTTGCATACGGTCAGGTCTTCGTAGTCAGCGTCGCTTTGCAACGTGGTCACGATGGAGGTGGTGGGGGCGAAGGTTCCGCTGGTGCTGTTGTACAGCACGCGATGGAGTTCAGGAGAACTGTCGGAAAGGACAAGGAATTCTTCGATGTTGGACTCGCTGGCGTTGGGGCCAAGGTACAACAGACCGGAGAGGTCACCCAGAGGGGGGGTGGCCCATGATGTTGGATGGTGCAGGGCTGCGCCACCGGAATGTGGCTTGAATCCCAACGGCATGAGCTTCGTGATTGTGGCCGTTGCCACGTCCAATTCCGCCACAGCGTTCGCTTCTTGCACGGCAATCCATGCCGTGGTCGAATCCTCGCTCACCGTGATGTATTCGGGTTCAAGGTCTTGGCTGACGTTGGCGTTGGGGCCAAAAATGCGGATTCCAGACGCCTCCAAAGCATCACGTTCTGCTTCGAAAGCATGGAAGGTGGCGCTTCGGACGTGTTCAGGGCCCAAATCGGACAGGGGACCACTCACGTCGATGATGTTCACGGACCCTTCAGGGTCCACCTTGTAATCGGTTGAGGGCTGCGCTTCGTTGGCCAACAACACGGTGTCTCCATCGGGAGTGAAGGTGATCATGTCGGGTTGATACCCAACTTCCACACTGGCCACACGGGTTCCACTGGTGTCGATGAAGTACACCAATCCTGGCAATGGCTTGTCCTTGATTTCCACGAAAGGCAGCGGACCATCGACGTAGTTGATGACGTCCATTTCCCGGTGCACCGCAATCGCCAGGACACCGTCTTCATGGCGGATGTCGATGCTGTTTGGCTCACCGATTCGAGAAAGGTCAACGCGGTCCACCAAAACGGGAGAGGACGGGTCGCTCAAACTCACGATGTCCACAGATTTTTCCAACACGTTGACGAGGAAGAGCCGTTGAGTCACCGGGTCGTAAGCGGGTATTTCGAGGGTTCCAAAGGTACCTGCGTCATGATCGTACAAGCCGGTCAACCGGGCGGCCAAGGTTTGGCCGCTGGTCGGTTCGCCGAAATTGACGGTCAACCCATTGCAGGTTTTTGAGACGAAGGTCATGTCCGCCCGAGCGAAGACAGGCGTCGTGACGCACGCCGTCGATTCGAATTTCAGCATACGACCGTCAGCGCATTCGAGCAATGCTTCACCGTTTGCCAACAGGGCCACTTTGCAACCTTGGTCCAAATGACGAAGCCGTTCACCAACAGGGTATGCCTCGATGACCAACAAAGCCTCCCCGCACGTCAACTCCACGACGCGCTCCTCAACATGGGAGAAGGTGCAGCCTTGGATGATGCCATCTGGGGCAAGGAAGGACATGTTGCCTTGCTCGGTGCAGGACAAGCTCCACGATGCCTCACCGCCATCCAAAGCGCAGAAGGTGGGTTCGAACACGGGGATTTCGGGAGCCGCCAAAGGCTCCTCCGCATCCAAACAGCCAGCGAGTGGAGCGATCAGCAGAATGAGAATCAGAACAATCGACTTCGTACGCATGCCACCACCTCAGGTAATTCCAATTGTCGCGGTCTCGTGCAAGACCACCATGTCCCGATGAGTGATCGCCAACTGAATGTAGCACACTGGGAAGGACGTCCCGGTTCCGCACAGGTCCACTCCATCTTCCATCAATCGGACGGGTTCGTTGAACATCCACACGTCGTCCTCGTTGTCTTGGACCACGATGCACCCGGTCCCCATCGACCCTGGAGCAGATTCAGGGTTGATGTCCTCACCAGAGAGAACACCATTCGTTCGCGATGGTGTTGGGGTTTGATCGACTTGGAAGTTGATCGAACCGTCTGGAACCGCAGCATAGGACACCGATGAGGAGAGAGCCCCCCATGTGACGTTCTGATGGACGTCGTTTTGGGGGTCCAACAGCGTGAGCATTTCACCTTCAGATTTCAGCCTGAAGTTGGTGTGCAGGTCACCTTCTGCAGCTTCACCGTCAGCCCAGACGATGAGGTAACCCCCGGGCGGCACGGTGGTACCACTTCCAAAGGTGAAGCCAGTCTTCCCTCCCGCCATGTACTCTTCATATGCGTCTGTGAGGCTCCAGCCGGAGAGGTCCATTTCCGAAGCGCCTGGGTTGTACAGTTCCAACCAGTCGTCATAATCGCCGTGTTCGTCTTGCAAGCCGTTGTCGTTCGAGGCAACGATTTCGTTGATGCGCACATCAGCGGCTCCGACCCCCCCCGACTCTACTGCTTCACCGAGTTGAGGAGGAAGGCAGCGTTCTTCCTCAAGAAGCACTTCGTCGGCATCGTCCAGAACGGTCAGGGTGATGGTCAGGTCCTCCCATGCCATGGAAGGGCCGCCCGTGGATCGAAAGCTAAGTCCCAACAGAGCATCCTGCTTGTTGAATCCAACTTTAGCGGGCAGGTCTTCGACCGTCACGATGGCGTAAGGTTGAACCTCCACACCGTCGGCGATTGACGACGATCCAAGCACCGTCACGCCAACACCAATGGCGACCAACACCATCAGCGCCACAACCGGGGCCAAAACTTGAACCAGCGTTGTTCCGGATTCAATCGGTAAGGAAGGGGCGTCGTCGTTCATTTCATTCCCTCATTCTGCTGTTGCGTTGCTCTCCGAGACGTCCACTTTTTGCGCCCCGAGGATGGCCATAGTTGAGCTGTAAGTCGATTCTGGAAGGGGGACATAACCCACTTCGCTGATGACCGTCTGCCCTTGTTCACTGAATCCAAATTCGAGGAAGGGGAGCACCCGTTCCCAAGACGCATTGTCAACCACGAGGTAGATTTCGCGTGAGAGTGGGTGGTAACTCTCGTTGCGGATGGTGGTCGAGGAGGGGTCGACGACCGGTTCAATGGCGTCGTTGGCGCCGTGCGTTTGGTTTGCGGACACACCGATGGCGGTCAAGACAGCTTGGTGCACTTCATAGTATGCGTAACCAAAGAAACCAATTGCAAGGTCATCGCTTGAGACGCCGTTGATGATGACGTTATCGTCAGCACTGTTTTCCATGCGGGGGTAATACCCCTCGACGGGGTAGCCGTATTCGCCAAGGAAGCACTTTGGGCACAAAATCCGCTCTCCGAAGTACTCGTACGTTCCAGATTGTGCGTCGGGGCCCCAGAGATTGATCCGTTCGTCGGCGCAGGCTGCGTCATCGAACAAATCCCTCCACTCCCGAACGTCGTCACCGTCGTTGTTGGGCGTTACGCTGGACATCTCCAAGCCACCATATTGCGAGTAAGCCAGATCGTCCTCGGTCCAATCAGAATACATCCAACGGAGTTGGGCGGCGCTTATTCCGCCCATGGCGCTGAGGCATTGTTCCGCAGAACCGCCCTTGGAGACAATCACGGTGATGCCGTCCATCGCGATTGGGATTTGGGTCAGCAACACGTCGCTTGAGCGGCATTCAAAGAAACGCTCACCGCCGATGAGCGTGGCTTCGACCGGTTTGAAACTTCGACTCATTGAGCCGATGTCCACGTGGTCAACAGAGGTGCTGCACACCGCCGCGGCCCCTGCTCCAGAACCCCCACCCGCAACCGCGACCGTGTAATTTCCACCTTGGTCCCTGTACGCCTCTGCCCATCCTGTTGCAAGCGGATACACCGTGGATGAACCTGCGATTTGAATGGAGCCAAGACTTTCACCTGCTCCAGAGCCTGAATTGACGCTCCCTCTCGCGGTTGGCTCGACGCATCCAGACATGACCAAAAGGGCCGTAAACAGCACTGAGGTGACGAGTCGAGCCGGCTGTACGCTCATCACATACGAATCTGAGCTCAGCGCCCTTTGGTATAGTGTATAGAACAGTATATTGAGCAATAGAGAGTATGGTGGCATCGGGCTTAACCAGCATGCCTGAGTTATTCTTTACGAACACCTTGTTTGGTGGAGATGACAACATGAACAAAAAAACGAACACAAATGAAGAAGAAGCAGTGAGTCCTGTGATCGCCACCATCCTAATGGTTGCAATCACCGTGGTCCTCGCTGGCGTCCTGTACGTCTGGGCCAGTTCCCTCGCAGAGGGCAACACCGATGGCTCACTGACCTTTTACCAGTTTGACGCAGAAGGTGATGTTGGTGCCGTGACCACCGGTACCAGCGATGACCTGGTCCGCGTCACGATGACACAAGGTGCCGAGATCAACTGGGCCAGCCTCAACGTGCAGATCAGCATCGACAACGGCGCTCCAGTCACGTGCGACAATCCTGGCCTCGACGGCGGCGATTGTGTGCTCGTTGAATTCGGAGACACCACGGACAGCGTCTGGTCCATCGGAGACGGCGTGACCGTCAGGGAAAGCGGCCAAGACCTCTGCTCTTCCGTCTGTACGGCGGAAATCACCATCACCGATGTTCGAGAAGGTAGCGTGATTGATCGGTCCTCCGCCGCAATTCAGGGCGGTGCTGAGAGCGGCTCCAGCAGCGGTTCCGACAGCGGCTCCAGCAGCGGTTCCGACAGCGGATCGAGCTCAAGCACCAACGTGTGTGCAGCCGGCGACATTATCATCACCGAGGCGCACGCTGACGGCGCTCCTGAGGACTACATTGAACTCAAGAACACCGGCTCCCAAGCCTGCTCCCTCGAAGGATGGCAACTCTACGATCAGGGCAAGGCTGACGACGGCGTTGGCGACCTTACCTTCGGAGATATGATGATGCAACCGGGAGCATATTGGCTCGGTTGCGAAGACCTCGTCACGGCAGGCACAGGACACTGCGCCGATGCCGACACCACCAACGTGTTCACCTTCGGCATCAGCAAGGGTGGCGACACCATTTACCTTGCAGCTCCTGGTCAAAGCACGTCTTCAGCACACACCTTCGTGGTGCCTGATTTCGAGGACAACGGTGCAGCTGAACTGTGCAATGGCGCCATCCAGCCCACAGGACCCGGCGGTGAAACGCCTGGAGCAGACAACGGCTGCGCACGCACTGTTGCCCTCACCGAAGTGGCCAACAAGGGCAGCGAAACCGTGTGTGGCGGTGTGGCTGGCGATGCGGGCGATGACTGGATCGAAATCTGGAACTACGGGACCTCCACCGTGTCGTTGACCGGCTTCATGCTCACCGATGACAAGGGCCCCTCTGACTCAGACGCCTTCACCTTCGGTGCCTCGGCTTCGCTCGCTGCGAACACCTACATGGTGCTCTGCAAGGACGGTGCCGACTCCTTTGAATTCGGCATCGGCGGTGACGACACCGTGACCTTGTACGACACGAACAGCAACGTGCTGGGGACCACCAGCGCCTTGCCCGAGGCTGCTTGCGAAGCGGCGGCGGATTGCAATCCCGACGATGTTTACGCGATGGACGACACGGGCGCATGGGACTACACCAGCAGCCCCACGCCCGGGGAAGCCAACTGAGCACGTCGTTGTGGCTCGCAGGCCAACAGGCCCACACCAGGCCGGCGCTTGCCCATGGTCCACGGCCATGCGGCAAGCGTCGCGCCACGCAAAGCACCCATGCTGCAGGGTTTCATCAGAGACCCATCAGCCATGCTTCGAGACGACGCATGCCTTCGGTGATTGACGCCTCGTCGGTGGCGTAGGACATGCGAATGAGCCCTTCACCGCCAGCCATCAGGGATCCAGGGATGACCGCAACACGCGCTTCTTCAAGGGCGCGGTCAGCGAACGTAATGTCGTCCATGCCGGTTCCCGTGATGTCGGCCAAGGCGTAGAAGGCTCCTTCTGGCATGGGGGCATGGACGCCAGGCAGGCGCTGCAAACCCTCGTGGAAAAGCACGCGCCGTGCCGCAAAGGAATCGGCCATGGCTTGCACTTCAGCGGTTAAGCCGAGGGCGGTTTCAGCCGCAGGCATCAGGAAGGTCGGCACGTGTGTGGACGCGCTGGTGTTCATCGTCATCACCGCTTGCATGAGGTCATGCGGCCCGGTAATCCATCCAAGCCGCCATCCGGTCATGGCCCACCCCTTGGACCAACCGCCGACGGTCACGGTCCGCTCTGCTCCACCGGGCATCGACGCTGGAGAGGCGTACCCTTCCTCGGTAAACGCCAGTGGAGCGTAGATCATGTCGTCGATGATCCAGAGGTCATGTTCGACGGCAAGGGCTACGATGCCCTTCACTTCCTCACGGGTGTAGACCGCCCCAGTCGGATTGTTTGGTGAGTTGAGCAGGATGGCTTTGGTGGCCGGAGTGATGGCTTCGCGCATGGCCGCAAGGTCCGGGTGGTAATCCTCCCGGCGCACGGGAACGTGGACGGGACGGCCCCCTGCGATTTGCACCATGCCGTCGTAGGACGGCCATGCAGGGGAGAGGAGCAACACCTCGTCACCCGCTTCCAAGGTGGTGATGAGCGCGTACAGGACGGCCTGCTTGCAACCAGGGGTCACGACCACGTCGTCGGCCACGGCAGGGATACCGTACCCGTGAAGGTGGGTGGCCACCGCGGCACAAAGGGAGGGGCTTCCTTGGGTGCGGGTGTAGGCGTGCGCACCGTCCCGCAGGGCCTTGACGGCTTCTTCGACCACCGGTCCTGGGGTGAGGTAATCCGGCTGACCGACCGTGAAACGAATCACGTCAGGAGGTGGTGGCGCCAGGTATGCGGCAAAGCCACGACCGACGTCTGAAAACACCGGGTTCGGGCGAGGCATGGTCCCATCTTCATGTCATCCATCGTAAGGACGGATGGTCAAACGACAA
>DUHJ01000126.1 GCA_013330925.1 Candidatus Poseidoniaceae archaeon
CGAGGCCATCCTCGAAGCCCATGCGGCAAACGCTCCGAACCAAGGTGATGCATGATGGGTGGATACGGCGATGTCAAACTCCTGAACGACGATGGGACGCGCCTCGATGGCCGTACCGTCGATGAAATGCGCCCGGTCGAGATCAAGGCCGGCATCCTCCCTGCAGCCCAAGGCTCGGCCTGGGTCAAGCACGGACTCAACGTCGCGGTCGTCGCGGTGTACGGTCCAATGGAGGCTCACCCCCGAAAGATCCAGCGCCAAGACCGCGCCGTCCTTGACGTGCGCTACAACATGGCTCCTTTCTCGACCTCGGACCGCATCCGTCCCGGCTTCAACCGCCGCTCGCGTGAGATTTCCAAGGTCACTGCAGAGGCCCTCGAGTCCGTGGTGCTCTTGGAGCGATACCCTCGCTCAAAGATTCGCGTTGAAATCGAAATCCTCGCTGCTGAAGCCGGCACCCGCTGCGTGGGCATCACCGCCGCATCTGTGGCGCTTGCTGACGCCGGTATCCCGATGCGCGACATGGTTGTCGGCATTGCCTCCGGAAAGATTCAGGACACCGTGGTGCTCGACCTCGACAAGGCAGAGGACAACTACGGTCAGGCAGACCTTCCGATGGGCATCTGCCCGAACACTGGCGAACTCGTCTTCCTGCAGATGGACGGCGACCTCTCCATCGAGGAATACAACTTGGCGACCGAGTACAACTACAAGGCCGCGGCAGAAATCCACGAGATCATGGTGGCCGCTCTGAAGGCCCGCTACGACGGAGGTGAGGCCTGATGGCAGCCCCCGTCCCCAGCCTTCTCCGCCAAGAACTTGAGCGTCTGGCCGAATCCGACCAGCGCATCGACGGCCGCGACCGTTGGGACCGACGCGAGGTTCAACTCGAGACCGACATCCTGTACAACGCGGAAGGCTCCGCGAAGGTCACGTGGGGCGACACCGTCGTCTACGCCGGTGTCAAGTTCGAACTGCGCACCCCCTGGCCGGACCGACCCACCCAAGGTTCCCTGATGTGCGGCGCGGAACTCCGCCCCGTCGCTCACCGCAAGTACGAGCCCGGCCCCCCAAGCCCCCAGTCCATCGAACTCGGTCGCGTCGTCGACCGTGGCATCCGCGAGTCGGGTTGCATCGACATGGAAGCCCTGTGCATCGTTCCCGGCGAGAAGGTCTGGGGCGTCATGATCGACATCCACGTCCTCTCTGACGGTGGCAACATCTTCGACGCATGTGGCCTTGCAGCCATCGCTGCGCTGCGCACCGCCGTCGTTCCTGCCGAACGTTTTGACGTCGGTGAGGACCACGTGCTTTCCGTGAAGGGCACGCCCGTCATGGCCTCCTTCCAGCGCGTCGGTGGCCGCTTTGTCTACGACCCAAGCGAAGACGAGGAGACAGGTGGCGAAGAGCGGATCCACATCACCCTCGGTGACGAAGAGCACCTCCACTCCCTTCAGAAGGGGCTAAAAGGAGCCTTCACTCCCGCCGAATTCGCTGAGATCCTTGAGGTCGCCCGAACGCATTGTGGTGAACTCCGAGAACTCGTCAGCAGCAAGGAGGGGAACTGATTGGCCAAGCGCACTCAGAAAGCCGGACGTACCGGACGCTTCGGCGCCCGCTACGGTGTGAGCGTTCGCCGCAACGCAGGCGTCGCCTTGGCCAAGAAGTCGGCCAAGTACACCTGCCCCACCTGCCAGTACCGCAAGGTCCGTCGCAAGGCGGCCGGCATCTGGCACTGCAGCAAGTGCGACTACACCTTCGCCGGTGGCGTCTGGGAACCTTTCACCCGTGCCTCCGACACCAACGCTCGCATCGTCCGTCGCAACGCCGACGGCGCGACCACGGCCGACATGGCCTACATCGCCCAGCAAGCTGCGCTTGACTATGAGCGCCGCTTGGCAAACGGCGAGCTGGAAGAAGAGGAGTGATCGGCGTGCCGGCGCCTTGCGCCGCCACCCTCACGGTTCAGGTCGATGTGCCTGCTTTGCATCGTGCCCTTGTGGCGTGCTTGAGCACGGAACACGACGTGAACGTCGACGGTTCTGTCCTTTCATGGGCCTTCGGTGAGGCCCGGATCAGCGATTTACGTGCCGTGATGAACACCGCGTTCAGGTCCCTCATCGCAGCGGATGAGGTCGTGTCGGGACCACGGCGTTCTTGAGGGGCCTCCCCTCCCCAAGGCCATGAGCGAACTCGAACGCCTCCAAGTCGTCGTCGGGGAAGTGCAAACTGCACGGCAACAAGTGGCCACGGTGCGAAACCAAGTGGCGGAATTGGAAGGCACCATCGCCGCCGTCGAAGGCCAACCCGAGGGTTTGGCCCTTCACCGTCACCTTGGTGGTGTGCTTATCGAAGTCGGCGACCGCGAGGGACTCATCAGCGATCTCAAAACGAGCCATGCTCGCCTTCAGGAACACCTGAAGCGTCTCACAGAGCACGAAGCACGGCTCATCGAAGCCTACGAAACGATGCGCAAGGACATCGAGGGATCTGCGTGACGACCCCCGAAGCCGACCTAAATCGGCTTCATGCCTGGCTGAAGGCTGCTGCAGAACGAGGGGCCGTCCCCGTGGTCTGCGGCGCCAACGGCGACATGGACACCGTGGCTTCGGCCGTGGGACTTGCATCTGCTCTGCCCCAAGCGATGGCCTGTGGCCGGCATCTCGGCCGGCTTGCCAAGCGTTTGGTCGAAGAGGAACAGGCGCCATTTCGTCGCCTTAGCCGACCGACGGCGTGGCCGGCATCGCTGGGCGGCCTTGTCGTGGTCGATGCGGCAGCACCAAGCCAACTTGACCTCGATTTGCCCGAAGGCGTGCCAATCTGCGTGCTGGACCACCACGCCACCGACGGGTGGGACCTAAACTCCGAGGACCTGAGCCTTCGTTGGCCCGTGTCCGCCACCACTGAAATCGTCACGGCCTACCTTTCCCGTCACGCTCCGGAGGCCTTGACGCTCCCCGTTCGTCGCTTGTTGATGGCGGGGTTGATCACCGATACCGGTCGATTCAAGCACGCTGGTTCGTCCTCCTTCCAATCTGCAGTGGCCTTGTTGGACGATGATGGTCTGGATTATCGTGGTCTTGTGGACCGCATCGAGACGGACGCGGACTTGACCTCAAGCGACCACGGTGCGTTGCTGAAAGGGCTTCAACGGGCCACGACCACAGACGCCGGCTCGTGGCGTTTGGTCACCACCCGCGCCGGGACCCTTGAAGGCAGGGTTGCCTCTTTGCTGCTCGGCACCGGTGCAGACGTGTGTTTCGTCGTGCGTCACCGTGACGGCAGGACGCGTGTGACAGGCCGCGCAAGGGCTCAGGCGTGCCGGGACGGATTGCATCTTGGGCAACTCTTCGAGTCCCTCGCTGAAGTGCACGGAGGTGAAGGTGGCGGCCACGACGGTGCTGCCGGATGGACCTCGAACCTCGATCGCGTCGCCGCGGAAACCGCGGCGCTTGCCGCCGTCGCCTCGACGAATCGCTCGGAGGTGAAGGACTGATGCGTGGTCCAGAAGAGGTCGTGCTCAAGGCCCTGTCCGGTGCAACGCTGGACGATATTCAGGCATGGATGGACGAGGCAGGGGTCGAAGATTGGCTTCACCTTTGCGAGGCGGCCGTCTTCATGGGAGCCCTCGATCTCGTCGACGGATGGTTGGGTCAACTGACGCCGGCTCAGGCCGCGGTATTGGACATGGTCCGCATCCGAGCGGCGCGCGGTTCCTTGGACGAGGCCGTGATCGAAGCGGCCCTTGCCGTGTGTTCAACTCAAGACACCCGGGACTTGGCGCTTGAGGGACGGGTCCGGATGGAACGCGGCCTCTTCCGCTTTGAGCAAGGCGAGCACGAAGGTGCACGCGACGACCTGACATGGGCTGAAACGAGGCTCAAGTCGGTGGCCAAAGCATCGCGTGATCACGATCTGACCTTGCTGAACAAGGCGGCCTTCCATCTGGCCTTGGGAGAGCAGGTCATGGCTCTTCAGGTGTACGGAGAGATGTCACGTACCGCGGGACACGCCAACGAATCAATCGCCATTTCCCGCTTGTCGGCAGGTCGGATTTACGGTGATTTGGGACAGATGTTCGACGCCCTGCGCCTGTTGTGGATTTCCCACACCTACGCCATCCTTGCCGGGCAGCGCTTGTTGGCGATCGAGGCCGGCACAACCTTCGTGGACATGGCCGAAGCCCATCTTTCCGAAGATGCAACGGCCATGTCCGAGCAGGTCGAACATGCCACGCCAAGGAACGTCGGTGACGAAGCACCGAAGGCCGGTGTTCTGCGTTCCGAGGCCGAGAAGGTCCTGGCGTGGTGTGCTTCAGCATGCGGCGATCGTGTCGACGGACCAGAACGTCCTGACCTTCGGGCCGTGGCTTTGCTGGCAGCCCGATACGACCGTCTTGACGTGATCGACCACCTGCGCGGCGCCTACGACGGCGTGGAAGATCCGATGCTCTGTGCCGTCATGCAGCACGTCGATGCAGAGGATGCCGATGCGTGGTCACAGCGGATGGCGCAACTGACCATGCATGCTCTTGACCCACAAACCGAGGTCTGAGAATTCGCCTGCATCCCACGCTTCCATTGGTGGAACCTCGTCCCACCAGCGTGTTTCTGCGACGTGTTCGTCGTCAAAGGTGCCCTGGCCCGGTTCCAATCGAATGAGGGCCACCCATCCTTCGTCGTAGTAGGTCGTGTTCCATCCAAGGACGGTGCCGCGGCGACCAGTCTCTTCGAACAATTCCCTGTGCATCGCTTCTTCGGGCGTCTCGCCCTCCTCGATGCGTCCACCCGGAAATTCCCAACCACGCTCTGGATGCCTGACGAGAAGGAGGCGCCCTCCCTCGCCGAGAGGAAGCAACGGATCCTCCTCTTCGATGGCCCAAGCCAACACAAAGCGGATCATTCCGGTTCCTCCATGCCCGCCCGCGCTTGTTCGAGGAGGTCCTGGGCCCATGCCTCGCCGCTGGCCAAGGCCCGTCGTGCAAGGAAGAAGGCCTCAGCGTGTTCTCCCTGTGCAAGGAGAGCTTCGATGTTCGCCTGCACAGGATCCCGCACCTCCTCCTCAACCTCCACCGGTGGGGCGGGGGCTTGTTCCACGACCGGGGCAATCCGCGTCCGCAGGTCCATGATGGCAGAAAGGAAGCGCTGACGGGTGTCCACGTCAGGCGGTGACCATGGTGCCCCGGTCTCGCCCTCCAAGCCGGCGTTCAGGCGAGCTTGGAACCGGTCCCTCACGTCCATGTGCGGGCGAAGGGTTTGGACGTGGTCGTAGCACAGCCACGCCTCGTTGTAGCGCTCCCTGGTTTCGTGGAGGCGCCCAAGGTCCAGCCACAACTCATGGTTCTGGGGGCGATGAGCCAACAGATGCGTGGACAGCTCGACAAAGAGGTCCTCGTTACGGGTTCGGACGCGGATCAGGCGTCGTGCGAAAATCACGGATGCACGGGCGTCGGTGAAGTCCAGCCTCCGGCATCGCGATGCAAATTCGAGCAAGGCTTCGTCGGCATGTTCCTCGGCCATCAAACGTGTCCACCACGCGTCGGCGTTGAGCGGGTCCTTGAGCAGAGCCGCTTCCAACAGTTCCGCGGCCACCGGCAAGAGGGTCACGCCCCTCAACTGAGCCGCCCGCTCAGGGTCACGGCCGAGGACGGTGAAGAGGTCCTCCAACACCGCGTGCACGCCGGCTTCGTCGTCGACGCGGTGCTTGAGATCGATGAGCAGCCTCCACGCATCGGCTTGCGTGAAATCATAGAGCAGCGCCTGTCGTGCGTGTTGTTCCGCCCAGTCCAAATTTCCCTGAGCCCGCTCTGGGTCTCGGTCGGCCAGTTTCAGAAATTTCCTGGCCTGCGCCAGATGGCGGTCGCCAAGATGACGGCGAGGGTGCTGAAGGCGGGCTTCGAGGTCGTCCGCCATGGATGCACCTCAGGGTCGTTGCACCGTTGAGAATGCGCTTCGTTCTGCTCCCCACGGCACGGTGGCGTCGAAGCCAACCTTAGACGTCCTTCCGTCGTCGTAGCGTGAAGGATCGAGGGATGAACCACGCTGGTCGCGGAAGATGACGGTGTCTCGGTCTGGCTGCCAACGGGTCATCATCGCCCATTCCACCGCATTTGGGTCGGTGATGTCGATGTCCTCGTCCACCACGGTCACCGACTTCATTGAAGGATGACCTCGGAACGCGGCGTCGATGGCCTTTCGTGGGTCGTCCTCGTGTTCACGTCGAATCTTGATGACGCTGGCAAGCCAACCGCATCCGCCGTCGGACATGTGGACGTCCAAACAGGTGACGACCTGATTCACGGCGGCCTTGATCGTCGGTGCGCGTGGCAACCCCATCAGCGTCTTGTGTTCTGCCTCTCCTGGAATCAGAGCGTGGAAAATGGGGTGCTCACGGTGGCAGACCCCTTCGACGTGGATGACGGGTTGTTGCCGGACGTCGTCCACGGTGCCGGTGATGTCCACGTAGGGGCCTTCCGAATCGTCCTCTTGCGTGATGCGTCCCCACATCACGTATTCCGCATCCGCGGGGATGACCACGCCGTTCGGTGCGGTCGTTGTCCGTAGGGGTCGTTCGTAGAGCCGCTCGTGAAGAGCCGCGGCCACGGTCATTTCGTCAAGGAACTCCGAGAAGGTTGAGGCAGCGGCGAGCAAGACGACAGGGTCCGGTGCGTTCACGATGGCGATGTCGACGTCTCGGCCTTTGGCGCGTGCCTCGTCCACCATCGTGCGAAGGTGCCGGGGAACGAGCCGAACCACAAGGTGGTCGTCGTCCCTCAACAACTGGCGGTGGAAACTGATGTTGCGCCGCTCACCATCATCGGCCACGATCACGGACGCGGACATGTACCTGCCCGCGTCCTCCGGCCAGTGGTGGGGAATGGGCAAGGTGCTGAGTTCGGGTTGCTCTCGACGGACTTGGAAGACCTCCGCTTCCGATTCGGGGACCATCACCGGCGTTTGGGGGTTCGCCATCGCCCAACCAAGGGTGTCGATGTAGGCTTCGGGTTCGATGCCGATGGCGGCACACAAGCGGTCCCGCGTGAGCATGTTGACCGCGGCCCTGTGCCCTGGGGACTCCACCAGCGATTCGAAGATCGCCATGGCGCCGCCGTTGGCGTACGACCAGCGCCAAAGTCCGTGCACAAGGCTGACCGGTTCGGCCACGGTGACGGCCGCATCGAGGTGGTCTCTGAACGCCATGGACCCCCCTTAGGGCGGCTAGGCTTCAACGTCACGGACGAATGTGGGCTCCTTCCCCTCATCGTGGCTTTGATATAGGGGGCGTCGGTGGGCGACGTGCTTCAATGAGGTGATGATGTGGGTCGGGGACTCTTTGCTGGTGCCAAGATGGCAAAAGATCGGCAGAAGTTCCGCTGGTCCGATCGTCGATACAAGAAGCGGATGTTGAAGACGCGTGAGCGTCACGACCCGCTTGGTGGTTCCACCCAAGCCAAGGGCATCGTTATCGAAAAAGTCGGCATCGAAGCCAAGCAACCCAACAGCGGTATCCGCAAGGCCGTGAAGATCTCCTTGATCAAGAACGGAAACAAACTCACCGCCTTCGCCCCAGGCGACGGTGCAATCAACTTCATCGACGAGCACGACGAAGTGATGGTCGAAGGTATCGGCGGTCGCATGGGTCGTTCGTACGGTGACATCCCCGGTGTCCGCTACAAGGTCATCCAGGTCAACGGTGTCTCGCTTGACGAGATGGTCCGCGGTCGAAAGGAGAAGCCAGTTCGCTGAGGTGATTCCATGAGCGAAGAAGTCGTCGAACAAGAGGCCCCCGAGGTCCGCCCCATCGCCGGAATTGGCACCAAGGTGTTTGGCAAGTGGGACGCAAGCGAAGTCACCTGCCGCGACCCCGGATTGGCGCCATACGTCAACCTCACCACCGTGGGTGTTCCCCACACCGGTGGCCGCCACGCCAACGCGTGGTTTGGCAAGTCCAAGCTCAGCGTCGTTGAGCGCTACGTCAACAAACTCATGCGAACCGGCAAGTACACCGGCAAGAAGCAGGGTGCGATGAAGGCCTTCGAGCAAGCCCTCGACGCCATGGCCGAGCGATCCGGCGACAACCCGCTCCAACTCTTTGTGGACGCCCTGTGCTACGCGGCGCCCATGGAGGAAATCACCCGAATCAAATTCGGTGCAGTGTCTCAGCCCAAGGCCGTTGACGCTTCGCCATCCCGTCGTCTGGACATCGCCCTTCGCAACCTTGCGGCCGGCGCAGCGTCCGGCACCCGGAAGTCCAAGCGCACCCTGAAGCAGTGCATCGTCAACGAGTTGACGAAGGCCAGCACGGGTGACGTGACCTCCTTCGCCGTGGCGAAGAAGGAAGAACTTGAGCGAATCGCGGCCTCGGCCCGGTGAGTCCTTGCACCCCTGAATCGCGCTTTTGTTGCGGTCCTGTTCGTCCAAGCGTTGGACGTCGTTGTCCATGCTGCCGCCGGCATGCTCGAGACGCTTCGCGTCACGGCCAACGCCATGCTCGTGGCCGGTTCGTTGGTGGCCCTGTGGTTTCACGTTCGTACGGCTTTGGATGCTGTGCAGGATTGAGGCCCGATTTGGTTCCTCTTCTTCGTGCTCAGCCTTGGCTTTCCGTCAGGTCCGCAGCGCGGCACTTAAGAACCCAGTTCAGGTGGCCCGAATCACCGCAAGGTGGTCACCATGGGACGTAAGGAAGACAACATCAAGAAGGCCACAGAGGTCATGCACGATCTCCCTCAGATCCGCAACCTCTGCATCGCCGCACACATCGATCAAGGAAAGACGACCTTGTCAGACAACCTGATCGCAGGTGCCGGCATGATGTCCTCCGACCTCGCGGGCGCCGCCCGCGTGCTCGACTTCGACGAGCAAGAGTCCGCACGTGGTATCACCATCAACGCAGCGAGCGCTTCGATGGTGCACACCTACGAGAGCACGGATTTCCTGATCAACCTCATCGACACCCCTGGTCACGTTGACTTCGGCGGTGACGTCACGCGTGCCATGCGCGCCGTTGACGGCTGTTTCATCCTCGCTTGTGCGGTCGAGGGGCCAATGCCCCAGACCGAGACCGTCGTTCGTCAAGCCCTCAAAGAGAAGGTCAAGCCGGTGCTTTTCATCAACAAGGTGGACCGCCTGATCAACGAACTGCAGGTGACCCCTGAGGACATGATGGCGCGCTTCCAAGAGACCATCAAGAAGGTCAACAAGCTCATCCGCCAGTTTGCTCCTGAAGAGTTCAGGAAGTCATGGCAGG
Organism: Candidatus Poseidoniaceae archaeon; assembly: GCA_013330925.1. Classification (GTDB taxonomy): domain Archaea; phylum Thermoplasmatota; class Poseidoniia; order Poseidoniales; family Poseidoniaceae; genus MGIIa-L3; species MGIIa-L3 sp11892u. Next base: position 9,247 of record DUHJ01000126.1, read on the forward strand.
TTGACGTGGGCTCCGGTACCGTTGCCTTCGGCTCCGCGTACCACAACTGGGGCATCACTGTGCCTTACATGCAGAAGTCGGGCATCTCCTTCAAGGAGATCTTCGAGTACTGCAACAACGAGGACCAGAAGACCCTCGCACAGAAGGCACCTGTTCACGAGGTGCTCCTCGACATGGCCGTCGCTGAACTGCCCAGCCCGGTTCAGGCCCAGCCCTACCGCATCCCCAACATCTGGAACGGTGACGCGGACTCCGCCATCGGCAAGGCCATGGTGGCGTGTGACCCCGACGCCGAACTCGCCATGATGATCACCAAGATTTGG
>DUHJ01000063.1 GCA_013330925.1 Candidatus Poseidoniaceae archaeon
CGCTGAGGCTCATGTACAGCGCATCACCGTTGCCGTGCGTGCCGGTTCCACACGAGGAGCCAGCGGGGAACTTTGCTTCCTCGGCACGACCGGAGCAGACGCTCATGCCAGGTGCGATCAGGTCAGGTTTGATGCGCCCGTCAGCAAGCGGTCCTTGTCCGGAATCGCTCCATGGCGTCAAACTCGAGCCGTTTGATGCACCCACGGCCAGGGCGTTCTTGGCGGTCGCAGGCGGCGTGACGCCCGTCGTGCCGTCGTCGCCTGCCGAGAACACGGGAAGAAGGTCGGCGAAGGTCGCGACGTATTGGTCCACAGAACGGCTGTCTGAGGTGTAATCGCCATGTCCACCGTTGAGGCCCCAAGCGTTCACCGAGACACGCGCCGTCGCTTGGTCGGCGTCGCTCAGCATTTCGTAGAGTGAACCCTGTCGACCGAAAACGCCTGTTGGGTCGTGCTCAAGCGGGTACATGACCAAGGAGGCAGCAGGAGCCATGCCCATTGCGCTGGAATCTCCGGTCCCGTCGCCGAGCACGGTCAGCGCCACGTGCGTGCCGTGGCCAGCGTTGCTGTCCGCCGGTGAAGGGTCGAGACCGAACGACGTGTACACGCCAGCAATTCGACCCGTGATGTCAGGGTGATCAAGGTCCAGACCCGTGTCGGTGACCGCAATGGTTTCGCCGGAGCCGTCGAGGGTGAAGGTGGCGTTGCTCCGCACGTCCATGACCCCCGCCAAACCCGCAGCAACCGCGTTGTGAACTTCCATGACGTGCGCGGCCTCAATCCAGAGGAATCGCCCGTCAGAGGAAAGGTGCTTGAGGAAGTTCAGACGCGCATCCACGTCCAGTTCCGAGACACTCACGGTGCACTGACCCACGCCACAGGTGGCCTCGTCAGCGCCAGAGTTGAGCAACTCAACCACGAGACCGGGGAGGTGTTCAGGGTGAAGGTCGTCCGTGACAACGAGGGCGTACTGGTCGACGTCCCCATCGTTCAACCGTGCATCGTAGCGCCATGCTTCGTCGTAGGCACCGACCCAACGAACCGCCGGATGTTCCGACAGGAGGTCCGCCGTGTTGGGTTGGAGTCGAACCACCACGGCGGCGCCGTTGAGGTGATCGAGCACGGTCGCTTCCACGGCGTTGAGTGCGGCGAGGTGTTCGTGACCGTCCGTGTGAACAAATTGAACGACCGCCAAGCCGTCGTCACCTGGCATCGATTGCGAGGCGAAAAGAGGGTCAAAGGTATGACCGCCCAAGTGCAACAACGTTGAGGCCGGTGAAAGGGTGGAGGGAATGGAACTTCCCGCAACATCAAGGACAGGCCCTAGCCCTGTTTCTTCCTCAAAATCAACGTCCGAAGCGTTGGGGTTTCCGGACACGACCGGGCCCAACGGGAGGAGGAGGAACACCAACACAACGGCAAGGCACCGTCCGGACATGGCCTCTTGGGTCCACGGTGGGCTTTTCAAGCCCTCCCACCGGTGCGCAGGCTCAGGCCAATCCGTTGAAGGCCGCAATGGCCGCATCGGTCTTGGCCACAGAAACGCGCCAGTCCGCTTCGGTTCCCATCAATGCGCGAACCGCGTCTACGTTCTCTGGGACCACATCGGACTCTTGGTGAATGGCTTGGAAGTACCACAACGTGTTTTCTTCGAGTTTCACACCGTCTTCCCACACGAAGATTTCGTGCAGGTCGCCCCACGTGCGGCCGATGTCACGTGCAAATTCCATCACTTCAGCGGTGCTGGTGATGCCCGTGTCTCCACCGTTCATGATCAGCACACGCGGTTGCTTGCGCCAGAGCTCAAGCACCGATGCGGTGGTCATGCCATGCCCTTCGGGAAGGGTTGCGACAATCGCGTGCATGTGCATGATCGTGGTGGGCACAGCCACCGCGAGCGACGTGATTTCAATTTCTGGACGAACGGTCATCACGTCCGGCCCGTGATGGCTCGGCACCTTGAGCACCGGCGTGATGGCGTTGATGGGGCCCTTCTTTGAATCGCCAGGGTCAGCCGCACGGCGAATCATCGTGCATTCAACCTTGAGGGAGCCACAAGCTTCCAACAAGGGCACAAGGGTGCGAGAGAGGCCTGTCGTGTTGCAGGACACCACGCGGGTTCCTTCCACATTCAGATTCTCCGTGTGGTTCGCACACGAGGTGTACGACATACCTGTGGTCGCATGCTTCTCACCGCCTTGGAAGATCCACTTCACACCGGCCGCTTTGTAGCGCTCAAGGTTGGCCGCTCCGGCTTTGCCCGGGGAACAATCGATGACCACGTCGGCGAGTTCCAGCAAATCGCTGATCCCGCCGCCGCAGGCATAGCCGGCGTCCGCAAAGGCTTGGATCCGGTCGGCCTCGTCAAAGGTGCAGAAGAGCGGGTAGCCTTTGCGAACCGCGAGGTCACATCCGAAGGAAGGACGGGTCTTGGTGACGCCAATCACGGTCATGTCATCTTGCGCGGCCACCGCATCCGCCACGCGCTTGCCGATGGTCCCGTATCCGTTGATGGCCACCTTGATGGTCATGCATCACGATGCCGGAAGCGGGCCTATGAACTGCACGACGGACGCCTTGAACACGGCGATGAGGCTATGTGGCGTTCCCTCGACGTAGGAACATGGCCGGCGAGGCGACACCGCTCATGGAGCGGTCCATCGGCATCAACCGACAACTGGCGGGAGCATTGGACACCGCCATCGAACGCAACGCCATCCTTCGCATTGGTTGGACGGCAGACGGGTCCGAGGTTCCGAAGGACGGGGAATCAGGACTCTGCCCT
>DUHJ01000163.1 GCA_013330925.1 Candidatus Poseidoniaceae archaeon
TCAAACAATTCCAAGCAGCGCCGTCAATGAGGCCTGCCGAAGCGGTCTTGAAGGTCGCCTCATTGGCCCAACCACGGCGCACATGATCTAGTGGTTATGATACGAGGTTCCCAACCTCGTTACCCGAGTTCGAGTCTCGGTGTGCGCACCTGACCTGACGGAATCGATCGAATCCCGTGTTCTTCAACGGTCGACTTCGATGCGATGGAAAAGGGGGCACCCCGGCCGGGCCGTTGGCGCGACCGGGGTGCGGGAGCCGCTTGCGCGGTTCAGGCCGTCGTTCTGGCCTGTGTGTCACCTGCCGAGGCTCGCGCCTCAGTATTGACCCTGAGCAGCAAGGCGCGACTTCATGGTCGCCATTTGCTGGCTGTTCAGACTGACGTAGCCCACGCCACCGACTTCATCTTGGCCGTCGTTGCTGAAGGCCCAGTCGAGGAAGGCGTCGACCTTGTCCCAATCAGCGTTGTTGACGTTCATGTAGAGGTTGCGGGAGAGGGGCTGGTAACTGCCGTCTCGAACGGTGCTCTCCGTGGGCTTGACCGCGGTCTCGGAGGTGTCGCCCATGCCCTTCACGGCATCGTTGGCGACTCCGAAGGCGGAGAGGGTGGCTTGGTTCTCGACGTAGTAGGCGTAGCCAAAGTAGCCGATGGCGTTGCCATCGGCCACAAGGGCGTTGACCAGGACGTTGTCGTCAGCGCTTTGGGTGCCAGAGCGGAATCCTTCCGTTGCGTAATCAAGGATCACGTCGTAGAAGTAATCGTAGGTCCCTGAGTCTGCGTCAGGGTACTTGATGGGGATTTCCACGCTTGCACAATCCGAGGAAAGGTCGCTCCATTCCTTGGTGTTGTCGTTGTCGTTGTTGGGAACGACGCTGGACATGTCGAGGCCGGCCGAGTTGAGATCGCTGTCCGATTCAGCGCTGAAGACCCAGCGGAGTTGAGCGGTGGTGAGACCGCCAAGGTTGTTGATGCAGGTGTCTGCGTTGCCGCCCTTCTTGGCGACCACAGACAGGCCGTCAACGGCCACAACAAGTTGCGTCACGGTGATGGACGTGTCGCCAACGCCGCACTCAAGCTGTCCGTTGGAGTCGATGCCGTCCTGGGTTTCCGTGGCCTTCCAGTTTCGGGACATGTCACCGATGTTGACCGGCGTACCCTTGGCTGAGTTGGCACAAACACGACCTGCGCCGGCGGAGGAACCTCCACCTTCAACGGTGATGGACACATCGGAGCACGCCTCGGTGAATTCCTCTGCCCATGCTTCAGCAAGGGGCAGAACCGTGGAGGAACCTGCAATCGAGATCGATTGTGCAGGTCCACATGCGATTCCGGTGCTTCCACCGCTGGAGGATGAACCGCCATTCGACTGGACCACAGTGGACGATTCATCGATGACCCGCCCTTCGCGGATGTCCGTGATGGTGATCTCGACCACGCAGATGCCGTCACAGAGGTTTTGTCCTGATTCGACGATGGTCACACCGTCGCCGATGGACCACACGCTGTCCGTGGTGTCGCCGAATTCGATGAGGGCACAATTGCCACCCTCGTTGTCCGGGTTGTCGCAGGTGATTGGGGCACCGTTGTCGATGCTGATCTTCAGGCTCAAGGTGGCCCAGTTGATTTCCGCACCCTGTGTCATGGTGACGCGCGCGAGGTTGTCGGCGGTTCCAGTGCCGACTTCGCCAACGCCCCCTTCGGCGTCAAACTGGTAGAAGGCGAGGGAGTCGCCCGTGTTGCCTTCCGCGAGGGAGCTTGCCCACACGTAAAGCACACCTGCCAGCACCACGGTGATGGCAACCATCAGAATGGTCGCAATCACAGGGCTTACTGCTTCTTGTTCATCGTTATGTTCTCTGTTCATCTTGTCATACCCCCGTTATTGGGTAGCGGGGCTTACGACAGCGTTGACCTTGTCCAAATGGACATACTCTCATGAGATGTCTTTAGATTATGATGGCGAATGTAGGGGGGAAGGTTCGGCATTAGAAGCGACGTAATATGCTTGCTCGCCCTTGCGGGTGATCAGCACCCAGAGGACGCCCGAGACCACTTGCACCAACGCGAAGGTCAGGATCAGTTGCCGCAAGGGCACGTCGCCGTAGGTGATCAGCAGCGCCGCCACGAGCGACGAGGTGCCGTTGGTGGTGGTCATCAGCAGGAAGTCCGTGGCGAAGACCCGCCCACGCCAATCGTCTTCGGTGCGCTCTTGCAGCATCACGGTCGAGAGCACCCAGTTCGCGCCACTTGAGGCGTGGGCGCACAAGACGAGCACGGCGATCCACGGCGTCCAAGTCAGCAAGCCCACAAGGACATAGAAGAGGCCGCACAGCGAAACCAGGAAACCAAGGTAAAACGGCCAGCGCTTGCGGTCTCGCAAGGTCGCTCGGGCGACGATAGGGCCGACGCCAGAACCGATGCCCCGAGCGGCGAACAACACGCCAATGCCGGCGGCCACTTCGCCCATGCCGATTTCTTCACCGACCATGATGAGGCAGAACACGAGACCACCGCCACCGATGGACCACAGGGCCTTGGCGGTCAGGATCCGATACACGGGTGGCGTGCTGAGGATGCGGCGGAAGCCGTCCACAATTTGCGCAAGCCCTTCGCGGAAGATCGAGCCTTCCGCTTTCTTGGTCTCTTGGGGAATGGTGAGCAGACTGATGAACACCGCAGAGAGGGAAAAGGACACTGCGTCGACGATGAAGGCCGTGTCTGTGCCGTAGGCTGCAACCACGAAGCCGCCAACAGAAGCACCCACGGCGAGGGCGATGGACCACGTGGCTGAATTCATCGCGTTCGCTGTCATCAGCGCTTCGCCCTTGCCGACGAGGTTGGGAATGGCCGCGTTCTCGGCGGGGACATACACCGCGTGCAGCACCATCAGCATGACCGTCATGGCGTAGTAGAGCACCACGTCTTCTGGTCCGTTGACCAACAGCAAAGCAAGGGCGCAGATGGCGGAGCCGATGTTGGAGAAAATCATCAGGCCCTTGCGGCTGTACCGGTCCGCGAGCATGCCAGTGAAGGGTTGTGGAAGCGCGAGCGCGAACATCCGCAGGACCAGCACCAAACCGACCGCCAACTCGGGCAAACCC
>DUHJ01000122.1 GCA_013330925.1 Candidatus Poseidoniaceae archaeon
GGACACGTCATGTCGCGCCCGGGCGGCATGGGTTTGCCGTGGTGGACGGACGGCACCGCGGCCGGGACGATCCCCTTGGATCTGCATCCTGATTTTTCCGGTGGCGATCAACTCCGGTTGTGGTCCAACGGAGCACAGCGCATGGGCATGGACCTCCTCGTCGTGGGTGCCAATGGCTTGTGGTTGGACGCCGAAGACGGGTCAGGCGACGTGGAGCCGGCGCTCATCCGCCCCGACGGGACGGTGCAAGCCTTCGACGTGTGGCCATCGGGGTCCTCGCATCCCAGCGACGGCGTCGCTTTGGACGCGGGCATAGCCGTGGTCGGAGCGACCCCCGCGGGCCGCCAAGTGATTCACCTCGACCCGACCCAGCCGGCCCGTCAGGTCACGCAGCTGGTGCGCAGCGGGAGCGGCCAACCACCCGCTTTTGTCGGGACGACCTTCGGGTTGGTGGCCTTGGGAGAACACGTGGTGTTCGATGCCGTCCTCGACGGCGCAGATGCGTCGCTGTGGCGATGGAACACCAGTTCCGACGACGTCGAGCGACTCTCGACGACGATGATGAACCCAGGCGACGACATGGCTCCAGTCGAGCAGCACGGTCGCCTCTGGTTCTCGTGCGTGACGATGGCGAATGGATCGGAACCGTGCAGCACCGACGGCACGGTCAACGGCACGCACATGCACGAGATGACCGCGGGATGGACCGGTTCCTTGCCGCGTGCCGCGGTGCCCTTCCTTGACGGCGTCGCGTTGCTTGCGGACGACGGTTCGGGCACGGCCCTTCACCGTCTGAACCTGAACGGCACATCCTTGCTCCATGACCCGTACCCTTCGGGGGACGCGGACGCAGGTCGTTACGGACGGTTGCTGGTCGATGAGCATCGGCTGGCCTTTGTGGCGCATGACGGATCGTCTGGACACGAAGTGCACGCTTGGTGCCACGGCGAGTGGACCGATGCGTGGATCATCTGGCCTTAATCCCGCCAATCATGACGTCCGGCCAGAGGCATGCGCCAGCCCTGCCCAAAGGCACGCACGCTAACGCGTGGTGCCGGAGGCATTTGCCATCGCTTGTGTTCGTTGCGCCCCATGCGAGCGAGCACGTCGGCCACCACGGTTGCGTCCTCGCCTCGAGCGACGATGGCGTCGTGGTCCAAACCCTCCTCGATGTGGGCACGGAGGATGCGGTCCAGCACGGGATAGGGGGGTAGGGTGTCCTCGTCCACCTGGTCGGGCGCCAATTCCGCCGAGGGTGGCTTCGTCATGGTGGACGCGTTCACCGGAGCGGGCCGCCCTTGGGCTTCCGCCCTCGCGTTGAACACCTCGGCAAGGGCATAGACGTCCATCTTCCACAGGTCGCCCAAGGGCGCGTACCCGCCGGCCATGTCACCGTAGAGGGTGCAGTAGCCTTGAGCAAGTTCAGATTTGTTCCCGGTGGCGATGGCCATGGCGCCCTCAGCGTTGGCATGACCCATCACCAAAAGCGCACGAAGGCGGGCTTGCAGGTTCTCACCGGCCACGGCGTGTCCCGTCCTCAACACCTCGTCAAGAAGGCCTTCGGCGGGAGCGTGGAGGGCGTCCAGATGCAATTCAGAGAAACGCATGCCGAGGGACGTTGCCGTCCACCGTGCGTCGTCCCTGCTGTGCTGCGAAGAATGCCTGGACGGAAGGGCAAGCCCGTGAACCGCAGACGGCCCCAAGGCCTCCGCCGCCACACAAGCCGCAACCGCAGAATCGATGCCACCTGACAGGCCCAGAACGATGCGCTGGAGACCTGATTTACGGCAATAGTCCGCCAATCCAGTGACGACTGCATCGGCGAGGTCTTCCGCCCCATTCTGCGATCGAGGCGATTCCCCGGGACCGAGCATGCGCACTTCGTTCGAGCCGAGGTGCAAAGCATCGGCCGCGGCCGAAGGCGTCCAAACGCACGCGGCAGGGTCATTGAGGTCCACGGTGAGGACACCTTCGGACCACGCCGGAGCGAGCACGACCGTCCCGTCGGGCCATGCCGCAACGGAGGAGCCGTCGAAGACCAGGTCGTCGTTTCCACCCACTTGGTTTGCGAGAAGGAAAGGCATGCCAAGCCGCTCGGCCGCGGTCCGAGCGACCGTCACACGGTCATGCACCTTCGACTGATGGAAGGGGGAGGCTGAGAGGTTGACCGTGGCCGAAAGCGTGGCGTCTTGGCGCACAAAGGTGGCCAATTGAGCCACGGGGTCCACGCCGTAGTCCATCGGCGTCAAACCTGCGGCCTGCCACGCGTCTTCGCACACCGTGATGCCAAGGTCAAGGCCGCCTGCGCCACGCACCAAGCCGGGGCGTGAACCCGGACGGAAGTAACGCGCCTCGTCGAAGACGTCGTAGGTCGGAAGCAGTTGCTTCAGGGCCACCACTTTGCCACGGAGTCCTTCACCGACCCCGAGCACGCCGTTTGCCGGTGCGATGTCATCGTCTTGACCGGGGACTGGAGTACCGATCAACGTTGGAATGGCCGGGTCAAATGAACGCGCTTTTTCGAAGGCCGCTCGAACAAACTCGGGCGACATCAACAGGTCGCGGGGCGGATAACCGGTGATGCCCAATTCGGTGGACACCGCAACGCTGGCTCCGGCTTCCGCCGCTTGGTGCACCAAAGCCAGCAAACGTGCTGCGTTGCCCGCAAGGTCCCCGACCGTCGGGTCGGCCTGAAGCAAGGCGATGCGCATGAGGCTCAGTCCTGTCTTTCATGCCCGCCTCATAGGGGTTGAGGCGCCATCAGCCGTGCTTTCGGTCCACGCCGTCTGCGCCGCGGTACCACCAGGATCCGTCGTTCGGATCGTGGTACCACCACACGCCGTCAGCGCCCTGAGTCCAACCGTCGGATGCGCCCTGGGCCGCTTCGGTGGTCGTGGATGACGTTGCCGCGGCTGCCGCAACAGGAGCAGCGCTGTCCGCGCTTCCGCTGGCGTCCTCCTCGTCGTCGAATTCGTCGTCGTGCTCGTCCTCGTAGTCCTCGGCGTCAAAGCCGTCGTCCCAGTCGTATTCGTCGCGCGACCCTTGCCGCGACGTCGCCCGGGAAATCAACAGCAGGAACAGGGTCACGACCAGCACGCCGACGAGGGCGACGGCACTCCCAAGCATCGGGTCGACGGTGCCGAAGATGCGTTCGGACAACTCTGCTTGTTCTTCCACACGCACGTCCACCACAGGACCGCTGGCGATGTCACCGTTCGGCAGCACCACTTCGATCCATTGGGCTCCGGAAACTTCTGGCTTCCAATCCACGGCCACCGTGCCCACGGCGCCTTGGGCAACGGCGAGGGGTTGCGAGCGAAGCAACGTGCGGGATCCGTCGAGTTGCACGATTTCAAATCGGACTTCGACCTCGCCGTCGAGGCTACCGACGTTCTCGACGGCCGCTTCGACGACCGTTTGGTCACCGGTGGTGAGCCCAAGGCTGCCGTAGGTGACGGCGGTGGGGGCGATGTCGAATTCGGGCCGGTACCACTCCATGGCCCACGCGCCATCGGCGCCGGATTGTCCTCGTGCGCTCAGCAAGTGGACGGCTTCGTTGCCCGCAAAGTCGCGTGCTTCGAGCGCCACGGCCACCGTCAGGCGTTCCTCGAGCATGCTCGCGTCTAGGCCCGAGAGGTCCATGGTCCCCTGAACCTCCAACCGGAGGCCGACGTTGGTGGTGGACAGAAGTTGCAACGGCGCACGACCGTCGCGGAGTTGATCGCCGGTGGCGTCATCGATCACCCACCACGTCAGTTCGAGGGTGGTGTAGTCCAATCCACCTTCTTCCTCCACAAGGAGGGTGACCTCGTAGGTGGTGGGCTCAAGCGCCCTGCCCGGCAGCGGCGAGACGACCTCAACCACGGCTGGGCCAAGGCCGTCTACGACCATCCAGCGGACGGCCGAGGCCTCGTCTGTGACGTCACGCCCACCTTCTGGAAGGCACGCCACACCCCACGTCAACGGAAGGGTGCCACCATAGCCAGGTGCATACATTTCTGCGGTCCAGATGCCGTTCTTGGCGAGCACTTTGGTCGAACGACCGGCAAGGGAGACCTCGACTTCGCAATCAAACTCAGGCGCTTCTTCGCTGGCTGCAAACTGCAGTGCCCCTGAGACCTCAAAACGGCTCCCAGGGGTCAACCTCGCCCCGTCCTCGAGCATGGTGCCTTGCGACAACAACAGCTCGACGTCCTCGGAGGGCATTTCGAGTTCGGCCGAGAACGTCCATGCCGCATCATCGAATCCGGCTCGTGCCTCGTTCCCGCCACGGTCAACGATGACCATGCCCGGAACCCGCGTCAAGTCACCGAGATCGGGCGTGTACCAAGCCAATACGAAACTGAGTTCCAGGGTCATGTCCTTCTCGAAGGGATGCGCGTCCAACACCGGACCACGCATGCGGCACGTGTCCACGATGACGAGGTCGGTCAGTGACGTGCAATTCCCGGTGTCCACGTCGTAGGACACCGCCATCGGTGAGGCAGGCCGGTCGAAGGCCAGATGGAATTCGACCGAAGCCAAATCGCTGAGCCCGTTCTGTTCCTGGAGGTCAATGCTGGCGCTGTAGAGGGTACCCGGGTGAAGCACCGTACGGGCCTCGTCGTCGAAACGGAACGCATCGTCGGGGATCAAAGGCGAGGCATCGGCGCCAATCTCGTACATGAACAGGTGATTGTAACGCTCCGAGGTGCCTCCGTCCTCGAGCACGTGGCCCGCTTCGTCGCTGCCGGTGAGGTAGACGGCCACGCGCTCGCCGTCCAAGCCTGAACGGTCGTCGAGAAGAAGCGTGTAGGTGCCCGTGGACGCCGTGAGGTCGCTGGGCGGGAACAGGGCGAGAGGCGTGTGCTCGCCCTCATCAGGCCAGCGGTCACCGTTGGCGTCGTCCCGCCATTCGAACCACACCATGGCGTCGAGGTCGTCCGGCAAAAGGACGTGATCCATGATGTCGATCTCGATGCGCTGGGTGCCCGACGGCATGCGGTGATCGAAGGCTTCGATGTCCGCACCAAGGACGCGCGGTGCCATCGGATCGATGGTGAAGGTCCGGTTGATGACCGAGATGGGTCCGGTGCCAAGGCTTGAGGTTGAGACGATGCGAACCTCCCACGTGACGGAACCGAAGGTGTACGGGGCCACCGTTGGGATGACCAAGGTGGTGTTTTCAGGAGCGTCCTCCACGGCCACCAAGTCCTCTCCGAGCCAGACCTGAACTTCGGCGTCTCCCGGGAGGAATGGCTCCTCGTTGGTCACGGCTTGCTCCCAACCGAAGTCAACGGTGACGTTGACCGGAGTGCCTGCGATGAGGTAGGTGACCTCTGGAGGGATGGCCCCTCGTTCGTCCGTGAATTCGATGCCGTCCAACACGAGGTCATCGTCAAGTCCTGCGAAACCGTCGGTCCAGCGGTACGTAGCGGGCATGGAATAGACGCCGTTTCCGTCGACCATCCTCAGGCCAAGGTCCAGTTCAGGCGCATCGTCCCACAGCGAGGTCAACCTGAACGTGACCTGAACTTCTGTGGAGGTGCTGAAGCCACCCATCCCAAGGCCAGGCTGAACCGTCACAGCAGACTCTGGGTGGAGCTCGACAAGGCCGGCATCCATCGAGAGGGTCACGGGTTGACTTCCTCCAAGGGGGATGAACCAGGCGTCCTCTTGCGTCGCCGAAGCCACATCGAGGCGCAGCGCAACGGCGCTGGCCTCGTGGAGGAAGGTGGCGTTGAATTTGCGCCATGCGGAAGAAGGGACGACTGGAGATGCATCCCCAGCCACCATGCTCGAATCGTGAACGGCGATGGTTGGCGTGGTGATCGCGTCCTGCAACGTGATTCGGATACGCCCGTCGTTGGCCGCAAGGAAGTCCAAATCCAGGGTGCCGTCGCCTGTACGTGCAGCGTTGGCCGCGAGGATCATCGCGTCGCTCCCGCTGGTGGAGAGGGTCACGGAGGCGGTGGTGGGGGCAGACAAAGCCCCGAAGGTCACGTTCCCAGAAGCCGTGACTTCGAATTCGATTTCGCGGTAGGCAATGCCTTGCTCGGGCAAGGAACCGCCGCCGGTCAAGGCTTGACGAAGGGTCTCCACTTGGTTTGGATCCAACTCAATCCGGTGGGCAGGTGCTGGGGTCATCGACTCGGAAAGGACGGCGACGCCATTGACGAGGACGGTCCACCCACTGACGTTCCCGTTGGCGGAGCGGACGGTCACGCCGAAGTCCAGAAGGTCGTTCGGCACCCACATCTCGGCACTGGCTCGGCCCGAGGGATTCACCGTGGTGGACGTGGTGGTGCTTCCATCAAGGAAACGGTCTTGCCAACCCCAAGCACCGATGCCCTGGATGGTGGTGGCAGGACCCCATTCGTCCCGTCCATCGAGGCCGAAATCGAGCCGAGGTGATGCCGCACGTTCACCACCTAACGCGTCCGCTCTGACCCAAGCGACCCACCACGACCGTGGGACGTTGACCCATGTGCCGTTGGTGGTGGAGTTGCCCGTGCTGTTTCCAGTACC
>DUHJ01000023.1:0-310 GCA_013330925.1 Candidatus Poseidoniaceae archaeon
GAAGCACGACGGAACCTTGCCAATCGTCGGCGTGAACACCTTCCAGAACCCCAACGCCGAAGCCTTCGACGAGTCTTCGGCCGACGCCTTCGACATGGAATTGGCCCGCGCCACGCCCGAGGAGAAGGCGGCTTGCCTCGAGCGGACCACCGCCTTGCAAGAACGGGACATCGAGGCCACCACGGCGGCCCTGTCGCGTCTGCAACACGTGGCACGGTCCGGCGGGAACGTCTTCGAGGAATTGATGGAGACCGTCAAGGTCGCCAGCCTTGGCCAGATCTCCACCGCCCTCTTCGACGTCGGCGGTCAG
>DUHJ01000023.1:614-2030 GCA_013330925.1 Candidatus Poseidoniaceae archaeon
CTCTTCGACGTCGGCGGTCAGTACCGTCGTAACATGTGACCGTTTCCGGGCTTCAAATATCCTAGGGCGTCCATCGCCACATGGACGGATTCATGGACGAAGAAACGAGGCAAAAGAAGGCAGATTTTGACGTGGAGACGACGGATTTCGGTTTCGAAGCGGACCTTGCAGGAACCTCCGTTCGTGTTGACCTTCTTGACTTCCATCGGGCCAACAAGGGTGCCTTGACCGCGCTGCAAGCGGCCCAACGAGCACGAGCGGCCGCTCCACACCTCTTTTGGAACTCTTTGCTTGAGCGCCCAAAGGTGGTAAAATCAGCCTCTTCGAACGCGTCTCCGGAGGAAGCCACTATAACCTCAGGAAGAAGCATGGGTCAGGGAGATTTTTCACCCTGGTGATGACAACGTTGTCGTGCAAATCGAAGCTCCCTTCGTACCAAGGAAACAGGGACCATGCCCTGGAAGCCGACCTCCAAGGGAGGTTGGATGCAGGCCATCGCGTCTTTGCAGTCGGTGACGTCCATGGGCATTTGGCCACGCTTCGAGCGTTGGTCCACCGCTTGCGCTTGGGCCAGGAAGATCGACTGGTGTTGCTGGGCGATGCCATCGATCGAGGACCTGACGCGGCCGGGGTCGTTGCCTATGTGCGAAGCGACCCGCGCATCCACGCCATCCTCGGAAACCATGAGCGAATGGCCACCGTTTGCCTGCAAGACGACGGTACGGTCGAACTTTGGCCCGATTGGATGCAGCGCGGTGGCGCTGCGACCTGGGGTTCGTACATCGTCAGGGCTGAAGGTGACCTTCATGAGGCCAAACAGACCTTTGCCGATGACCTGCTGTGGATGGACGCGCTCCCGACGGAAATTGTTCTCGACAAGGTCAGGTTGGTGCACGCCGGATACGACCCTCGCAAGCCCATCGACGAGCAAACGGAACGCGAACTTCTCTGGGTTCGCAGACGCTTCTACCGCCACGATACACCGTTGGATCCTCGACGAACGATCATTTTCGGTCACTCGACGACCACCAAATTAGGTTCACCGGGCGAAGTGGCCTTCAGCGACGTGAAATTACCCGATGGGCGACCGGCATGGCTTGCCATGGACGTGGGAGCCTACAACCACGTGGACCCAGGCCTTGCCTCGGTGAACCTCCAATCCATGCGTATTGCCCGACAACGGACCCTCCGCTCGGAGCGATGGTTCGACCTGCCGAACTTGCGTGAAGCGCCAGTGGGAGAATTCGCTGGCCTCCGAACCTTGGAATCCCGCCGCGACCGACGGGTCCGACCACGTGCCATCGGTTACGCCACCGTCGCAGGTGTCGTCCTGCCACGCGACGGGTCCTGCCGGTCATGGGCTGAGTCCCAAGCCGCCATCGCTGCGCACGAAGCGCCCCTTCCGATGTGGCGGGG
>DUHJ01000023.1:2357-4651 GCA_013330925.1 Candidatus Poseidoniaceae archaeon
TGTGGCGGGGCGTTCGACACGCAACCCACCCGTCGGTGGAACGATCACGGGCGCTCAGCCACCGCCAAGCGGTCCAGCAACATCGTATTCTGATGGGACCAGGAAGGCCTCCGGAGCGACGGCACCCTATGCTCCCAGCTCCTGAGAGTTACCGCGTCATACGCCGAAAAGAGGGGGAAAGTTCCGCCTCAAGGTCGTTTTCTCGACATATGATGCGAGCATGATGCAAGATTACGAACATTCAAGAGGGAATATGCTGTTTGCTCATTCATGAAGCAACGTGATGCGCAAACCGCCCTGCTCATGCACCTCTTTGAGGGAGCGACCACCCCCCTGGCTCGCGCCATGGCCACCGCGGTTGCCGATCGGCCTCGCGTGCTCCGCGCCCAGCAAGCATGGGACCGGTTGTACACCGAGTGACCCGACAGCGTGAAGCCTCTGGCGTGAATCGAACCACGTGTCCAGCGTGCTCCTTCCCGCATTGTTGGGCGCAGGAACGGTCTTCGTCATCGGCGCCATCAGTCCCGGTCCAAGCCTTGCCGTGGTGCTGAGAAACACCTTGGCAGGTGGACGGCGGCGTGGCGTGGCCTGCGCGCTTGGACACGGCCTCGGCTTCGGAGCCTACGCCATGATCGCCGTGTTCAGCTTGATTGCTGTGCTCGAAGCGGCGGAGCAAGCCTTGCCGGTGTTGCGGGTGTTGGGCGCGGCCATGCTGCTGGTCTTTGCCTGGTTGACGTGGTCCAACGCCAACGGCCATCTCGAGAAGGAAACGGACGCTTCGGTGTCAAGCAAAAGCGGATTTGCTGAAGGGGCCACCATTGCCTTCCTCAACCCGAAGATTGCGGTGTTCATGCTCGCCGTGCTCTCTCAGGTGCTGGAACCGGGGATGACCTTGTGGACCAAAGCGGCCATCGGCGCCTTGGGCATGGTGATCGACACCACGTGGTACGTGCTGGTGGCGGTGTTCCTCTCCAGCAAACGGCTTGAAGACGTCTTGGAGCGGCGAGGCGTGGTCTTGAACCGAGGGCTTGCGGTGGCGCTGGCAGGATTGGCCCTGTGGACGCTGGGGAACGTGTTCCTTGTGTAGGGTGGTGGCCAACCTCGCCACGGTCGTGTCGAACAAGGCCTAGGCACACACGTCTGCGAGAAGCCAGGTCAACGCTGGCAAGCGGAACAGAAGAAGGTCGAGCGCCCTGATTGGGTGATGCGTTGCACAATGTGGCCACAAAAGGCGCCGTTGCGACCCTGACACGGTTGATCCTCACGGTCGTAGACACGGAAGCTGTGGGGGAAATACCCCAACTCACCTTCGACGCCCCGGAAATCGGACAAGGTCGAACCGCCGGACTCAATGGCTTCCTCCAACACTTCGCAACATGCCGTCCACAGCGCTTCAAGGCGTTCTGTGGGTTGCTCGGCCCCACGAACCAGCGTTTCGCTTCGACGACGCGGTGAAAGGCCTGCGCGGTGAAGGGCTTCGCAAACGTAGATGTTGCCCAAACCCGCAACGATGCGCTGATCGAGCAAGGCCGTTTTGAGCGGGGTGCGACGCCCTGCAAGCGCTCGTGCAAAGGCCTCAGGGCTCCACACGGGTGCGTCGTCCATGACGCCCTCAAGGGCCAAGGGTTCAGGTCCGAGATGAGCCATGCCGCTCAAGACGTCCGCCATCCGGCGATGCAGTTCGACCCAACCAAAGCGACGTGGATCGGTGTACACCGCCACATGACCGTCGTCAAATCGCAACACGAGGTGGTCGTGCTTGCCGACGCCTGCCTCCGCCTCTGTCGCATTGACCGTTCGATGGTAGACGCCAAGGGTTTCCCCCTCGGAAGCACGGTGGAGGGTCCAACGGCCTGACATGCCCAAGTGCGAAAGCATCACCTGTCCGTCGTCCAACTGAACGACAAGATGCTTCGCTCGCCGTTGCACGGCCAGGACGATGCTTCCTGTCAACCGTGCTTCCAATTCCTCTGGGAATGGAAAACGAAGGTCAGGACGACGCTGCTCGACCGAGACGATGCGCCGCCCAGTCCACGCTTCCGCCAGCCCACGCCGGACGGTTTCGACTTCAGGAAGTTCAGGCACCGTTGGTCCCCTCCACGACAAACAGCAGGTGATCGTCCTCAAATCCCTCGAGGTCGATGACCTCGTCAAGGCTCAACCCCGCTTCAGCGAGTTCCTGCTCGACCTTTGCACGGAGGGCTGCAGCGTCTGTGCCACGGTCGCTTTCAACCTTCAACGAAAGCAAACCTCGGCCGCCCGGTTGCAAGAATCGGGCGCAAGCCGCGGTGAAA
>DUHJ01000022.1 GCA_013330925.1 Candidatus Poseidoniaceae archaeon
GGGTCACTGCCCAAGTTGAACTCCTCAAGATGCGTCAGGCCGTCTGCGTCAGGATCGAGTTCGGCCTCAATCAGGGTTCCACCGGCGGTTCGGCGTGCTCGGTTCAGGTCGTGCTCGACCTCCCATGCGTCCAGCAATCCATCGTTGTCCGTGTCCGTGCTCGCATCGACCCGGTTCCAGTCGTCCATGAAGGAGGCGTGGTAAACCGCAGCGAGCGGGGCGTGGTGGACCAACAAACCGACCTCGCGATTGCGAAGCATTGCGGAGTCGCCCCAGTTGATGGAGGAGACCAGCACGGAAGTGCCGTCGATGATGGCGCCCTTGTTGTGCAAGCGGGCGACGGTGTCGTCGGTGGACATGATGATGGCCTGGACGTCATGGCCCTGCGTCGCGTTCCAATCTTCGTTGAGCAGGTCCACGACGCTCTGCATGTCGTCGTCAAGGTAGGCGCCGTTGAGGGCGACATGCAATCGAACACCGCGCTCGGCAGCGTCCTTCATGGCGGCCAAGAGCGGATTGTCGCCCCATCCCCACGTCCAGTCCAATTCGAGGTACTGAAGGGAAAGAAGCGCTTCGGTTTCAGCGTCGTCAAGCATGCCGACCAAGCCGAGGATGCAATCGTCGGGGCAGGTCAGGACCTCCCCGTTTGCCGTTCCTGCGACCGCCTCAACGTCGGTTCCACTGAGCGACTGGGCCGCTTCAAGCTCCCAGCCGACGGGAGTCGGCGCGTTGGCTGCCCTGACGTACACGCTGGCTGCATCGCGGTCCATCGCCAAAAGTTCGCCGAGGGTCGAGGCCAATTCCGTGCTTTTGACCAAGAGGCCCCAGTCGCGGTTTCCGGAATCCCCAGGCTTTGGAGCGCTGGAAGATTTCCAGTTCCCAGAGCCGATCCACACCTCTTCCGCGTCACGGACCGCCAACTTGGCGTGCATGAAGGCGTAAGGGTCGTCGTCCTCGGCACCGAGGAGCAACACTTCGACGCCGGCGTCGCTCAAGGACGAGGCCACACCGTCGATCATGCGGAGGTCCGATGAGGTCCACCAGGTGTCTCCGGCGTCCATGACCACCTGCACGTCCACGCCGCGTTCCGCCGCACGGATGAGGGCATGAATGAGGTTGGGTTCGTGAATCTGGTACACCTGCACGTCGAGCGTGCTTTGGGCGCCGTCGATCCATCGAACCAAGTCGACGAGACCCGCCTCGGGGGCGATGAGGGGGCGCATGTCGGTCAGGTCGGACACCGTTCCGTCCACGCAAGGCGTGGCGGCTCCAAGACGGGTCCAGCGGAGTTTCCAATCTTGAGCGGTATCGGTGTCGGTGCTTTGGCCGCAACCGTCACCGCGCAAGTACACCAGGTGGTCCAAGCCGGTCAAGGGTGGCACCACGGAAACGCCAGTCCATCCTTCGACGTCGACGGGACCGTCGCCCCACACCACAGCATCGGCGATGGCTCCACCGGGGTTGAGAAGACGAACGGCTCCACCGTCGTCGTTCAGGAAGACCGCCGCGCTGAGATGGTCGGTCATGTTGACGACGTCGCCGTCCCACAAATCCGCCAAAGCGGTGGCGTCCGCGCTCAACGTGAGGGATGAACCGGGTTCGATGCGCACGTCGTTCATCGTGGCTTGGAAGGCGTTGGTGGCCGAGGTGACCCGCTCGAGGACCCAGCCGTCCAGCACCGCAGGCTTGGTGCCCTTGTTGCGAATCTCAACGAATTCGACGTTGGTGCCGTCCATGCTCCCAGCGGGCATGAGGGCCGTGAAACTGAGGTCGGCAGGGCCGGCCATCGCGGCGTTGTCTGGCTCGGGTTGACCGGGGGTCGCCCACGCGCTCAACACGGGGTTGAGCAGATCGATGAAACTCCGGCAAGAGGTGACGGTCACACCGCCAAGATCGGCCTGTGAAGAACTTGAGGAATCGGGGTCGTGCAGCACGAGCGTGCCCATCACGTCGTCTTGGTTTTCGACCAAAATGAGACCGCGCTCGCCCGGTGAAAGGACGAACCCTGTGGCGTTGGGGGTCCACCACGTGTCGGCACGGACGAACCACGAACGGCCTTCAGCGTCCACAAGTCGCCACCGGCTCGCGTTGACGTCGCCGCTTCCAACGTTCATGACCTCCACCCACGTTCCAGCGGGCGTGCCGTCGTTGCACTCGGGCATGATTTCCATCATTCGGAGCACGTTTCCGTCGGTCCACTCCGGCCAAACAGGGTTGACTTCACCGGGCGTTGGCCATGCGCTGAGGTCCCAACCCGGTCCAACGCCGCGGTTCAGGCCGTCCGGTCCTGCACCCGCGTGGCTGCTGTTGGCAAGGATCAGGGATTCTCCCTCGGGGACACGAAGCCATCCGACTTCTTCCACGGCACGACCGTCAGGCGTCACCAAGGCGACAAGGTCCTCGCTGGTGCCGTCGAGCAGCAGGTCTGCCCCGAGGGCCACGAGGGCGACGTCACCCGGTGCGAGTGAGGTGCTGCTGGCCAGCGGCAAGTGCGCCGATCCAATCGTCATGTTTCGGCCGGGGGCCACGAAGCCCCACCCTGCGAGGTCCACGGTTTCGTCGTCGTGGTTGATGAGTTCAATCCACGCACCGTTGGGCCACGCAGCGTCGTCGTCACCCACGGCGTTGGGGAGGAGCTCAGAGAAACGCAACACGGCTGCATCTTCAGGCGGCGTCCCGTTGGTGCCCGGCGTGGGCGTCGCGGTCGGCACCCACGGCGAGGCCGGGTTGCTGTCCCGAACGAGGCTGACGTCCATCGGAGGAGCCGAACGCCAATGCGCGGTGTCCACCAGCGCGCCGCTGGCGTCGACCAAACGCAACACGTCGGTGAAATTCCACAGGCGGTGGTCGCCCGTCATGTGAAGCAAGGCCCGTGCGTCGGCTTCGAGCACCGAGCCCGTGCCGCTGTGAACGAGGTTGGTGGCGCTCAAGGTGGTGATGTTGTTCAAACCGCCTTGGACGGTCCATCCGGCCACGTCCACCGCCGCCGGTCCTGCGTTGTGGAATTCGATCCATTCGGTGTCGCCTGCCGCTCCACCTTCGACGCTTGCCACGGGCAGGATCTCCTCGAAGCGTACGTCTGCGGCCAAGCGCGTGAGGTTGGCAATGGCGGCGGGTTCGGCCTCAAAGGGCGTCGGATAGGCGGCCAAATCCCATGTGGTGTTGAAGGATTGATGCAGCCCGAATCCGGGTTGCGCATCCGTCCATTCCGCACGTTGGGCGATGGTCTCGTTGGGCCACATCAGGTCGATTCGCTCTTGCCCGTTGTTGAGCATCGAGGTGCCGTTCAGGGCGACGATGGCACGGGTGCCTGCAGGGAGGACGGTGGTCGTCGTTCCGTCGGCGAGGTAGGTGCTCACGCCGTCAAGCCGGAGTTTGTTCAGGGCAGCATCGAGGATGTGCCAATCGGTGAGGTCCACGCTGGTGGTTCCAGGGTTGTGGAGTTCCACCCATTCACCGCCCGGCCACGTGGCGTTGTCGGCGCTGGGCCATGGGTTGGGCATGACTTCGGTCATGTGGAAGGGTCCGGGGACGATGTCCAAGGTCGGTGTCATGTTGTTGGCTTGGCCAGGCGTTGGCGTGTTCGTTGCCACCAGATCGTTGGTGGGGGTGGTGGCGTCACGCTCGTAACTGACCCCTGACGAGGAACCGGTCCACGTCACCAAATGCTGAGAGAAGCCCTGGGTGTTGCGAAGGTCAAGGCTCCGCGCACCGGTGTTGGCGAGGTAGAAATCTGCGGCTCCGTTTCGAGCGACGACGAGGTACTCCCCGGGCGCCATGGTGTACGAACCGCTGTCGGCGGCGTCGTAATCGACGATGGTGGTCGCGTCGACGGTGAGGGTCTTCCCCCCTTCGTTGACGACGGCCCAGTTTCGAACGTCAATGGAGGTGCTTCCTTCGTTGATCAACTCCACCCATTCCCCTCCGGGATAGGTCGCGTTGTCATAGCCGGCTGGATTTGGAATCAATTCGTTGATGCAAATCGTCCCTGCACACAGGTTGGAACGGCCACCTGCCGCAGATGCGGTGGAGAGCGCCAATCCACTGGTGCTCAAGAGGAGCAAGAGAACGAGTCCGGTCGCGAGCGAACGCTGGGCCATGTTTTGCAGGAATGCGCTTGGGCCATATCCCTTCCTCTGAATCAGATGAATCCGTAGGAATCGAAGCGTTGTGCAAAGGTGTAGATCATGATGGGCACCAAGATGATTCCCATCGCGTGACTGCGACGAATCCCGATGCGAGGCGGCAGCAATCCGATGAAGGTCCCCACGATGAGCACGCCAATCCCAATCCAACCGGTTGAGAACCACACCAACGCGGTGACGAACGCAACGACGCCGAGCACCATATGACCCAACGGAATCGTGGCGTGGAGGCGGAGGACGGCTTTGCCGACGTGACGCATCATGGGGACGGCAACCAAACCTGCGGCGACGGTGATGGTCAGCAGGCGAATGAAGTCGGAGGTCGGTTCGATTGAGCTCCACGTTTCAACCGGGTACATCATCTTCAACGCGAGGGTTGCGCCAGACCTCGACCGGCCGATGATGTAGAGGAAGCCAAGCACCATCACGGTGACCGCGGTGTTGACGGCCGACAGGATGGCGATGATCTCCAAGTCTTGACGCGTTTGGGGGCCCTCGCCGTCGCCTTCTGCTTCTTCAAGGGCGATGGCGAGCAACTCGTCGTCGCTCATGTCGATGAGCCTGCGCGTTTCCCAGTCCATGCCCGGGCCCGTGCCGCCTTTCAGACGGGCGGACACGTTGCGACCGCCCATCACGAGGACCGTTGCTTGGCTGGCGGTCATGCCGGGCAGCACGCCCATGCAGGCACCGGCCACGCTCGACCAAAAGCACGGGGAGATCAGTGGCTTTGCATCGGGCAAGGTCCAATTTTCCCGTTGCGGTGGCAGGTGAGACGTCGTGGTGTAAATGTCCAGCAAGTTCGCAATGCCAAACAGTCCTGCCAAACTTGGGAGCAACAACGAGGCGTCGGGCATGCCAACGGGTGAGGTGGCGGGCAGTTCGAACACCGCCCAGCCGTACATGCCTGCAAGGAGGAAGAAGGCGGTGGCCACAATGAATCCGGCGAGACGGCTGCTCTCACCAAGATAGCCGCGGGTCATGCGCTGAATCGGGTCGGGCCAGTCCAGACGCGTGGTTTCCGTGGCCAGAAGCAGCAAGGAGATCGTGAGGAGGACGAAGGGCAAGATGGAGCGCAGGCCGTCGTAGAGGCCAAGTTCCGGTCCAAAGGCGAAGCGGGCGACGATGATCAACGGCAAGGAGAGCAACATCCCAAGTTGGGAGCCCCGTGCCGACCACGCCACGCCACGGGTCGCGTGTCCGGTCAGGAGCATGCGGTGGCCAGGCAGCAAGGACAGCGCCGTGTCACCGTCCGGCGCCCCAATCAGGGCGGATGGGATGTAATTCAGGAAGGTGTGGACCGTACCGGTGGAGACGATGATGGCGGCCACGGCGTAGAGCGGGATGCCGAGTTCGAGAAGCGCAGGCGAGAGGGCCAGCAGGATG
>DUHJ01000220.1:0-337 GCA_013330925.1 Candidatus Poseidoniaceae archaeon
GTCGTCGTCGTATGCACCGAGGTGGAAGATGGTCTGAGCGCCCAAGTCACGGAAGGTGACGTGGTCGCTTCGTCCGAAGGTGTCCTCATGAACGTCCATGACCAAATCCGAGTGGTTGTCCCAATGTTGGTCGCAACCTGCGCCGTAACTGCCGTCAATCCTCAGGTCCATGGGCGCTTTCAGGACGTTGCGGTGCACGTGGTCTAGGATGCTGGTGATGGCCACGTCCTGCTCGTCGGGATCGATGTCAGGGCCGGACCATGCATGGTAGGGGTAGGGCTCGCCGGTGGGCTTGATGGCGGGCCATGAAATGCCCATCATGTCCATGTTGATGTAG
>DUHJ01000220.1:647-4549 GCA_013330925.1 Candidatus Poseidoniaceae archaeon
CCCATCATGTCCATGTTGATGTAGAAGCGGAGTTCCTTGTCTTGAGGTAGGCAGTAGCCACAATCGTTGGTGGCAAATGCATTCGAACCGCGCAAGCCTTCCTCCTCAGAGGACCAGAGCGCAAGGAAGGTGTCGCATTCCACCTCAAGCTCTGCGAGGACCTTGGCATAGAGCATCATCGTCACCGTGCCAGCAGTGTTGTCGTAGGCACCTTCGTGGGTGCCACCGCCAGGAGGTCCACCGGGGGGCGCGATGTCCATGTGGCCGCCCATGCCTTGGACGCAGGAGTCGTCACGGCCATCCTTCCACGCAATGACGTTCAACGATTCTGGCTGGCTTGGATTGAGATGGTCGGTCACCCGAAGCATGTAGGTGCGGTAGCCGAGGCTCTCGAAGTGGCCTTGGAAGTAGGCGGCTCCACGCTCGTAGGCTGGATTTCCGGCGCCCATCCAGCGGTCGTTGTAACCGCCGCATTCCGCAGACGGACGTCCGTCAACGACGGGGTCGCAGGTGATGTAGTCCATCTTCTCGAACCACTCTTGGCCGTTGACGATCGGCGTGCCGTTCGCCACGGGCAACTCAAAGGTCGTCTTCCTGCCGTTTTGGTCGTAAATCGTCAGGACCACTTCGTCCGTGTAGGGCGTGGTCAAGAGGCGGAAGGCCAGGCGATCGCCGTCCACGGGCACTGAACTGTCCAAATCCATGGAACCGTTCACGAACAAAAACACGTCATGCGCCGGTGCGGAGAGCCGCAATCCTTCGCCGATGAGCAGCAAGTCGTGCCACTCGCCGAGGAGGACGGTGACGTCGGTGGCCGGCAAGCCGTCGATGGTCAAGGTGGCATCGGCGTCGATGACCTCCTCCTCCGGTGTACCGCCAATGCATCCAGACAGGGGCCCAAGGAGCATGAGCACGATGAGCAAGACTGCGGAATACATCTTCGCTGCCATGGGATCGTTTGGTGGTCCGTGGCCCGGTTCCTAAGGACTTCGCCATGTCGCTTGCTCAGCCGATGACCTCAAGACGGGCGGTCAACACGCAAGGCCACAACGCCAGCGGATATGGTGAAGTGGTTATCATCTGAGGTTTCCAACCTTATGTCGTGGGTTCGACTCCCGCTATCCGCACTCAGCCTTGCAGTCCCGCGTTTACACACGAATTATTCTACTGCGGTGACCGTTGGTTTAGGCCAGGAATGCCCTGTGGTGGCGGTGGAGTTGACGACACTGGAGGGGCCGTTCTCCGGCGCTCCAACAAGGCCATGGCGAGGGCTTCACGCTCTTCCTGCCAGCGGGTCCGGATGCGCCGTCCTCGCACGAGCATCCCGAGGAGCAAGACGATGAGCAAGACTTGTCCGAGGGCCACTTGACCACGTTCGTCGTCGACCCACCATGACACGTCGGTCCACGCGGTTTGGGTGGGTGCATCAACCTCCAACAACCGGCTGTCGATGACCTCGACCTTCAGCGTCACGTCGTCCATGGCAGCGTTGCTGCCGGGCTCGAGCACGGTGATCACCAGATCGATCGGCACGGTGCGGGCCACTTCCGTTTGGAACCAGAGGGTTGCGTTCTCCGCTTCTGGGGTGATGACCACGGTCTGGGAGCGGGCTCCTCCGAACAGATCGGCTCCGCCGTCCCACGTGACGCGTGCGGTCACTGGAACTTGCATCTCATGGGTGACCGTGCAGGTGAAGGCAAACTTCGGCCCAACGGCGAGGTCGACCACGGGGTCCACCAGTTCACAGGCCAGGCTGGCTTCGGCGATGTTCCGAGTGGCATCTTGCGGCCAGTGGTCGGGCGATTCGGCGCCGAGGGCGTTGTTATCACCGTATCCGTCGCCGTCGCTGTCCACGTGCTGTGTCGGAAGGTCTGGGAAGGCGTCTTCGGTGTCGGCCCATCCGTCCTCGTCGCGGTCCACGCACCCAAGGACGCCCGCTTGACTGGACGCACCGGCCTCGTTCGGGCAGTCGTCAGACACGGCGGTTCCTGTTTGGTCCGCAAAGCCGTCCCCGTCTTGGTCCGACCAAACCGAACCGTCAGAAGGCCACGGGTCGTTTTCGTCGCTCTGACCGTCGCCGTCGCTGTCAGGGCATCCGTAGCGGTCGAGGGTCGAGGTCCCGGACGTGCCAGGGCAGGCATCGGGTTGTTCCCCGGACGCCAGGTCGCCGTAGCCGTCGTCGTCCGAATCGCCAATCTGCGTGGGATCGTTCGGGAATTCATCACCCTCATCCGACGCTCCGTCTCCGTCGCTGTCCGGGCAACCGAAGCGGTCGTAGGTGGACGCGCCGGCCACCGTTGGGCAGGCATCGGCCTGCTCACCGCTGGCGTTGTCGCCGTATCCGTCGCCGTCCTGGTCCGCGAATTGAGTCGGATCGTTCGGGAAGGGGTCGGCGCCGGCGTCAAGCCGGACTTCGCCGATGCCGTTCTCGCCGGCTTGGGCGTCGGCGACACCGTCGCCGTCAGCATCAGGGCAACCGGTCACCGGGCTGGTTGAGGTTCCGGCCAAGGCGGGGCAACCGTCGCTTGGGTCGTCGATTCCGTCGCCGTCGGTGTCCGCGGTTCGGCTTGGATCATTCGGGAAGGCGTCCCCTAGATCTGAGACGCCATCGCCGTCAGCGTCGGGGCATCCGTAGCGGTCAACGGTCGAGGTTCCGGATGCTCCGGGGCAGGCATCAGGTTGGGGACCTGTGGCGTTGTCGCCGTACCCGTCACCGTCTTGATCCGACCACTGCGAAGGCAGGTTTGGGAGCACGTCAATGGCGTCGTCCCACCCGTCACCGTCCGTATCTGGGCAACCATAACGGTTGGCTGCGGTGGAGTTTCCTGGCACGCTCGGGCAAGCGTCGGGCATGGTGCCGCCGGAGTTGTCGAAGTAACCGTCGCCGTCCGAATCGGCCCATTGGGTCCCGTCGTTGGGTGCTTGGTCTTCAGCGTTCGACCATCCGTCACCGTCCGTGTCTGGGCAACCAAGCGTCCCGTTCTGCCATGACGCGCCCGCTTCCGTGGGGCAGGCGTCCGGAAGGGTTCCGGTGGCGTTGTCGCCGTACCCGTCTCCGTCCTGATCGACCCACTGGGTCCCGTCCATGACGAATGCATCGGCCCCGTCCGCGACGGTCCACACGCCGTCGGGATCCGACCAACCGTCGCTGTCCCTGTCTGGACATCCCTGCCGGTCCATGGAGGAGGTTCCTGCCGCGTTCGGGCAGGCGTCGTCGATGGTGTCGTCGTATCCGTCGCCATCGGTGTCCGCC
Organism: Candidatus Poseidoniaceae archaeon; assembly: GCA_013330925.1. Taxonomy (GTDB): domain Archaea; phylum Thermoplasmatota; class Poseidoniia; order Poseidoniales; family Poseidoniaceae; genus MGIIa-L3; species MGIIa-L3 sp11892u. Next base: position 3,901 of record DUHJ01000220.1, read on the forward strand.
CATCGCGATGCATCGCTTGGGAAGGCGTCAGCTCCGTCGAGCAAGGTCCAGCCTGCATCCTCATCGGAGTATCCGTCGCCGTCGGTGTCTGGGCAACCCGAGCGGTCAACGGTTGACGTTCCCGTGACGCCTGGGCATGCGTCTCCTGAGGTGCCTGACGGGTTATCGCCGAATCCATCGTTGTCTGCGTCCACCCATTGGGTGGCATCGGACGGCCATTGGTCGGCTCCTTGGGCCACCGTCCAGCCGCTGTCCGCATCCGAGTAGCCGTCTCCGTCGGTGTCGGGGCATCCAAGCCTGTCGTTGGACGATGTTCCTGCCGTGCTGGGACAGCCGTCAGGATTGACGCCGGCGGAGTTGTCGCCGTACCCGTCCAGATCGCTGTCGGCCCATTGGGTCGATTCGTAGGGGAAGGAATCGTCAACATCAGCCCAGCCGTCTCCGTCGCTGTCGGGACATCCCAAACGGTTGGCTTCGGTTGAGGTCCCGGGCACGGTTGGACAAGCGTCGGGTTGTGTTCCGGTGGCGTTGTCGCCGTATCCGTCTCCTTCCTGATCGGCCCATTGTGTTCCGTCGTTTGGGAAAGCATCAGCGCCTTCAGCGGTTCCAAATCCGGCGTCTGGATCAGAATAGGTGTCGCCGTCTGTGT
>DUHJ01000115.1 GCA_013330925.1 Candidatus Poseidoniaceae archaeon
AGTATAGGCCAAGCTAACCCACGGGCCCCTGTATCCTGTTCACCGATGCCGTGCAGCACTGTACGTCGCCACGTCCTCGAGGAGGTCGATGTGGCCGATGTACATCCGACGGCAACAGTAACGCTCCAGCCCGACTTCGTCGAGCGCTTGAGCGGGCTCCATGCCACCGTCAACCTTGGCGTTGTATTCTTCCCAGACATGGGCCACGATGGACCCACAGCTGAAGCAACGAACTGGAATAATCATCTCAACTCACCTCAACGGTACGACTTCTGCTTCTTGCGGCGGGCGCCACGGCCGAGTTGGTGCTTGGGCTCCTTGCGGCGTGGGTCGTTGACCAAAAGCGAACGATCGAAACGTAGGTACTCTTCGCGAAGCTCTGAGTCTTGGCCTTCTGCTCCACCGTTGTAGAGCACGAGGCCACGGGCGATCGCGGTGCGGATGGCGTCGGACTGGCCCATGATGCCACCACCGTGGGTGACCACGTTGATGTCCACCTTGCTTAGGCGGTTCATCGCGTCAGCGATGATCAGCGGCTCCATCGCCTTACGGCGGGAGAGCGCGGGCTGCAGGATCTCAATGGGGGAGCTGTTGACTCGAACGCGTCCCTTGCCAGGCTTCACCGTGGCGCGGGCGATTGCGGTCTTGCGCTTCCCGGAGGATTCGACGGACTTCTTCTTCTTCGCCATCACTGGTCACCTCCCCAGCGGTGCGCAGGCGCACCAAGGCCGGCGCTGATGTCCCCGAGGCTCATGAAGCGGTCAGGGAGCGCGCGCTCAAAGGCGGAACGGTCTCCGGCGGTGTGGCCGTCGGGGAGGTCCCCGTCCAGGTGGGATGGGCAGCCGATTTCCACACGCAGGTTGCGGAGGGCACGGCGCCCGCTGGACTTCTTTTGGTAGGGCAACATGCCTCGCACGGTGCGCTTGAGGATCATGTCCGGCATGCGCGGGAAGTACGGACCCTTCCGAGCGTGGTTGAGTTCGTACTTCGCGTGGTAGGTGGCCATGATGGAGGTCGGGCTGCCGGTCACGACGGCCTTCTCTGCGTTGACGATGACGACCTTGTCTTCGCGACCGTCGCGGGCCGCCTTCTGGAGGAGGTCCGCAACAGCGCTGGCCAGACGGCCGAGGATGGCCCCGTCAGCGTCGAACACGTAAGTGGTCGACTCAGCCAAGGACAATCACCCCTGATCCCTTCGGGTTTTCGTTCATCAGCTCTCGGAGGCTCATCACGCGGCCCCCGGCGGCTTCGACCTTGGCACGTGCGCCCGCGCTGACACTGTAGGCGACGATGGTGGGCGAGCCGGCGACGTCACCAGAGCCGAGCAACTTGCCCGGAACGACGACGGTCGCTCCCTCAGGAGCGTACCGGCTCACACGGCTCAGGTTGGGCTGTGCCCAGTTGGAACGGCTCTTGGAGAGCCGCAGAGCCACATCTCGCCAAAGTGCAGCGCCGGTGTCACGTGACTGGGCCTTGAGCTGGTCGATGAGATCGACCAGATCGGCGTTTGTCTTGTTCTTCGGCTTGCTCATATTGACTCCCTCGATGCGTGAAGCAAGGCTCGCGACCGACCCTCTCGTTATGAAGGCACCGATGGCCCAAACGGGGCCACAGAGGCGCAGCGCCTCATTCAAGCAGGACGTCGCCCTTCGCGTCGAGGAGTTCGACGGTCAGGCCGGCCGCACGGCTTTGCACCACGATTTCGTGGTGAAGCGTGTCCGAAAAGTCGTCAAGGGCGCCCAACGCAGTGATTCCAGCGACGTCCGTCAACTGATCGATAAGGTGGTTGAGCACGCAGGACACGCCGTAGGCTTGCCCAGCGCGGAACGCATGGTCCACGCCTCCGATTTCGGGGTCCTCGGCCTTCATTCGAAGCATCACTTGTTGTGAGTAGGCCACCAAAGCACCGTACAGAGCTTCGATGATCTGGGCGGCTTCAATGTCGTCCAGAAGCATCTGGGCATGCGCCAGGCCGGCGCGAACCGCTCGCCCGTAGGTGGCGTGGGCCCCAATGAGGTCGGTGGTTTCCTGCTGCATGGCTTGGTCGATCAAGACCTTCCAATCGTCCATGCTTGCGCTCAGTCAGCCAACCCCTTCAACGTTCGGCCGTCAACGACGGCTTCGGTTGGGGAATCAGATGCTGAAGCCGTTCTCGTCCTGTCCTTCGTCGAGGCCGGCTTGACGCACGGTCCCGTCGGCGGCCACGAACTCACCGGCCTTGGTCTGCTTGTCGTAGAGGCCGACGACTTCCTTCCGAACGCTGACTTCGGTCGCTTCCTCACCCAAGGCGCGCGTCAGCGATCCCTGGATGGCTCCGAGCGTGCTCAGGGCGCGGTCGCGGTGCCCGACGTCAATCGTGTGGTCGGAGTAACGCGCCTCTTCGAAGATGGTCAAGAAGTCGTCCAACTGCTGGTCTGGGACCATGCTGAAGGCGGCTCGAACCGCGGTTTCGAATTCACGCGTGGTCTCGAAGACCTTCTTCATGAAGCCGTACTTGCGGAAGTGCTTGACGAGGCTCTTGTAGCCCTCAAAGATCGCCGCGATGTACTCGTTGGACGTCTCCAATTGCCACGCCATGGTCGAAATCAATCCGCGGAGTTGGTCGACTTGCCGGCGTGAGCGGGAACGCTCGTAAATCAGCGCACCTGCGATCAACAGGGCCACGAGGATCACCGAGAGGCTCAGCACCACCGAGGTCGAGAAGAAGCCGTCACTGGAGGCTTCAACCGACTCGAGGTAGGTCACTTCGTGGGTGATGTTGTCCGTGGACTCGGCGAAGAAGACGCTGCCGGCGTAGTAGGCGATGATGCGCCAGTTGCCGTCACAGGGCTCACCTGCGCACGTCT
>DUHJ01000225.1:0-842 GCA_013330925.1 Candidatus Poseidoniaceae archaeon
CGCGTGGCCACGAGGACGGCCCCAAAGTCTTCCAACGGGATTTCTGCCAGCCGCATGGCGAGGCACATGATCTCACGGTCTTCCTTTTCGGGGTAAATTTCTCCTCCGGTGGCAAGCGAGGTGCGTTGCGGTTGTCCGCGCTGACGCTTCATCGCCGTCACTTCGTCGTAGACGTCTCGATGCTCAACAAGGAAAGCGTCGAGGCGGTTGACGCGCTCATCTTCCATGGCTTCGTCATCGTAGCGTGACTCACGCTTGGCCCACGTCTCAAAGGAGGAGAGGACATCGTTGAGGGCTTCTTCCACGTTGGTGTCGTCGAGCATCGCCTCAACGTCGTCGGGTGTGGCGAAGGTCTCGCGGAGACGATCGCGCAGCACGTTGCCGCCTTTGGCGATGGACGTCAATTCGTGCCGGACGGGGTCTGGTAGCATCAGTTGCCCCTTGCCTGCCTTGCCAAGCCGCTCAAGGTGATGGTGCAGGTCTCGGTTGGCGTCGATGGCCAAGCCGGCTCGAACGCTGCGGCCGCTGCGGTGAATCAGACGGTCGAGCAGCGCATCCACGAGGACGTTCGTATCGACCAACACCAGCGGAGCCAATCTCAGATGCATGAGGTGGCGACGGTCGCAGACGGCGATTTCGTCCCGTTTCATGATGAACAGGGAACGCATTGAATTCTCGATTTTCTGCTGCTGCATCAACCGGAAGCGCTTGGAGGACAGGGCGCGCTCGAGGAACATCAATCCCGTCAGGGCGTGGTCGTCGGCGGCACGTCGCGCCAGTTCGTACACTTCCTCGGGCGTTGGTGAACTGTCCATCAGTTGTGCGTAGCGTTGGTCGTAATT
>DUHJ01000225.1:1190-4592 GCA_013330925.1 Candidatus Poseidoniaceae archaeon
GAGAGGTTCTTGGCCGCCATGACCCTCCCGATGAAGGGGTTCTTTGGCAACGGAATGGGGTGAGCGTCGGGATAAGCGAGGAACAAATCGAGTTGGTCCTCGTTGTACCAAATGCGCGTGCGTTCGCGAGGCTGTCCCTCGTCGTCTTCTTCGATGACGACCTCGCGCTCCTTCACCGCATTGCGGATGATTCGCGTCGCGTCGTCGGTGGCACCGTTGTGCGCGGTGTGCGACACGTTGAGGTAAAGCAGGAAGCGTTCGGTCATCGCGGTTTTCAGACCGGGCTCGTCGTTCACGAGATCGATGGCCCGCTTCCACTCGCCGGAGAACGCATAGTGGATCAGCGACTTTCGGTTCAGGGCAACGCGGTGCTCGAAGTCGAACGCAAATTCGTTGTCCTCCTTCGCGTCGACGGCCCCTTGTTGTTTTGCGGCACGGCCGTAATCCTGGGCCGCCCGCAGGTGTTGGCCCTGTGAAGAAGCGAGGGATGCACGGGCCACGACGCTCCATGGCGAGCGGGGGTCATGTTCCTGATACCAAGCGACAAGGGAGGGCAACGGCAGATCGTGGTCGAAGAGCAATTGACGGATCGCGTGAATGCGCCGGGTTGGGACGTTGTCTCCGGCCATCAGGCCGTCGATGATGGCCACGGTTTGGGCGTTGGAGGTCCCGTTCTGGACCTGCTGGATGGCGGAATTGAGCCTCAACGTGGCCATGATGGCCTGGGCCAAACCGTGATCGATGGGGTGCAGGTCGCCTTCGGAGAGGGCTTGGTCGAATTCGTCGAGCACTTTGGCGTCAACGACGCCATCGCCGCCCTCGAGGAGGGCTCGACGGATCTGCTTGTAGGCCAGAAGGCCGTGCTTGGTGTGGACGATGTCCTGGAACAGGTCTTCGGGTGCATCTCCGCCTTCGAGCAGTTGGATGAGGGACGCCGTCTTTGCTCCAAAGGCAGCTGGAGGTGGGTTGTCGTGCAAGGACGGAAGCAAAGCGGTGCGTGCCGCCCTTACGCCGTGGTAGAGACCCATGTCTTTGCGTGCGGCCAGCAAATGCGCGCACATCGTGACCAACCAAGGTTGGTCATCCGCGTGTCCATCCTCGACCAAGAGCCGGGACATGCGACGAATTTCTTGCCCTTCAAGAAGGACAGGAACCAAGCCATTGAAGGCCTCTGCAGAGAAGGTAAAACCGCTGTCTTGGAGGCTGCGGAATGCGGTCAAGCGGGGCCCGGAAGGAAGCGATTCGTGAACGGCGATGGCCAAGCGTGAAGGTGCTTCCATCCGTTCGCAGACGCTGGACAACCAGTCGGTGGCTTCGACGGCATCGATGCGGACCACAAGATCGGCCAAGGTCTGAGCGTCGACTTCTCCGTCCACCGAAAGGGAGGTCAAGGATGCGATGGCATCTGCCTGACGGCCTTCCTTGACGAGGGCCCCAAGGTGCCACCAGCGGACGCGGTCCACGATCGGCCCCGGTGCGGAAACGGATTCCAGCATGGTGAGCCCCTCTTCGAGGGTGGCGGAATCCAACGCCGCGGCGGATTCATCTGGATTCATCCACGCCAAGCGTTGGCGCATCCGACCAAGGGAGGTCTCGGACCCTGCCGTGCGGCTGAGGTCCCAGTCCAGCACCTCACCTGAGCGGAGGGCGCACAAGTCGCGATGCTTGTCTGCAAGTCCTTTGTCCACGGCCTCAAGCGACGCGATGGACCGTTCCGGCAAGGGCTGCCCAAGGGATTGGGCGACCACCACGGCAACGGCGCTCAAGCCGCCCTCGAGGTCAATCAAAGCCGGGTCGAGGCTGATGCTCTTTCGGGCGCGCAGTTGAGGGAGCAGCGTGTTGAGGGCCACCTTCGGAGCAGCATCGAGCACCAAGGGTTCAGCGGCTTCGATGAGGGCGAGGATCTCGTCGCTGTCCTCACCAGAAATGTCGGCCAAGGCAAGGTTCAGGGTTCCCGTCACGGCCACCGCTTCGGTCGTTTCGCCTTCTGGGAAGCCGGACAATTGGGCCAACAGCGGGCAGCGGCGTGCCACCTCTGCCCAGACCGGATGGACGCCATCTTTCAGGCAGAGGTCCAAGCGTTCCTGCAGCGGTGCGTCGTGTGCGTCGTCCCATTCGTCGGCGTCCAACGCCTTTCGAGCGGTCAGCACCGCGAATCCGAATGCTGGCGGGAAGGTGCTGTCCTCCAGCACGTCCTCCACCGTGGGCAGATGATCCAAGGGCGAACCTGAGCTTCGGGCGCCACGGCGTCCACGACGGGAGCGGGCGCCACGAGGGGAGCGGGAAGGCATGGTTGGGCCGTCGTCCTCGTCCTCATCGACGCCGGGTGCTTCGACTTCATGCAGGGCAAGAAGAAGGATGCCCTGCCATGGTTTCTGCAAGAGTTTGAACTCGTCCTGTCGGGTGGCCAAGGCCACACGCTGAGGCGCGCGCATGGGGCGACTGAAGCCTGACGAGAGGCAGGTGGCGAGGTATTGTTCCTGCATGACACAACCCCCCGTGCGATTCGGCGAGGCTCGCCGTCTTTCAATGCGTCGCCGTGAGGCGCTGCAGACACGTTCCGGAACGAAAGGTCTTGAGGAGGGACCATCCATGCCCAAAGGAGGGTCATGGAACCGCTGTCCACCGCCCTCTTGCTCGTTCACCCCTTCCTGGCGGTGCTCATCGTGCTGTGGCTTGTACGGCAACATGGATGGCGCAAAGGAGGCGGGACGCTGAAGGGAGACGCCCGCCGTGACGCGTTGGCCGAACACGTTCGAAGCGGGGAACGGTTGCTCCTTGCGACCGTGGGCCTGGTCTTGGTGGCCGTCCTTGCGCGTGCTGGCGCCGGTTACATCGAAGAAGGGCGGGTCACCGCGATGCTGCTTCCGACCAACCTTCACGGATGGACGGGGCCGCTGGGCCTTTGGGTGCTCTGGACCACCGTGCGCCATGGACGGCAAGCCTTGGCCGCCATGGAAGCCAAAGAAAGCATGGCACCTGCACGAACGAGGCACGGTCGAGCAGCGGACTTGATGCTCGTTCTCGTGGGCATCCATGCCTTCCTCGGATTCCTGTACACCTTCGCCGTCCTCTCATGATTCTTCGGAACATGGCTTCAAAAGGACCAGATGAAGCGGGGCTCCATGGAAAGCGGCTCTGACCCGTCTGTGTTCGAAGACCGTCTGCTCTACAAGCTCGGTTTGTTTACCCACGACCGCGCAAAGATGGTGCTCGCCGTTGGGCTTGTCTTTACCCTCGGCCTGGCTTCGATGATGGTCTTCGTCGAGCCCGATTGGGCCGAGTCATTTGGTGAGGGCGACTTGGAATCGAGCGAAGTGTTTCGATCCCTCGGTGCAGACTTTGGTGACCCCGATGCGGAAAACACCGAGACCTTCTACATCCTCGTCCATCATCCCAACG
>DUHJ01000193.1:0-269 GCA_013330925.1 Candidatus Poseidoniaceae archaeon
TTCGTGGGTGATGTTGTCCGTGGACTCGGCGAAGAAGACGCTGCCGGCGTAGTAGGCGATGATGCGCCAGTTGCCGTCACAGGGCTCACCTGCGCACGTCTTTCCGGTGTAGGTCCACGTGAACTCAGCACGGCCTTGTTCGTTGGTGACCGACCGGTTGCGACCTTCGGTCACCCAGCCGTTCTCCTCCGCGGACCAGTACTGGCGAGCGAAGGTGATCTCCTCGTTCTCAACGGCCACGTTGATGCGGTCGCGGAGGAGGGCCACCT
>DUHJ01000193.1:600-1101 GCA_013330925.1 Candidatus Poseidoniaceae archaeon
GCCGTAGATTTCGTCGCCTTCGTCAGCACCGTTGTCGCCAACCCGGCTCCAAGATTCGAGCACCTGCAGGTCGATGCGGGAGCGGACCAAGACGGTCATGTCCATGTACGAGCCGTTGAGGACGTTCGAGATGTCCTTGTCACAGCCTCCGGGCACGTTCCGGTCGGGCTCGAAGGCCACGCGCAACGTTCGGAAGTTCTCCAATTTGCCACCGGTCGTTTCCACGCCCTTCAGGGACGGGTTCTGGTCCGGATCGCCGCTGAACCACTCGATGGTCCCGTCGAGATCACTCGTGCGAACCGTCGAAATTGGTCGCACGGTGTCCTCTGGGTCGAGGTAGATGTTCAGGCACTTTCCGCCCACGGTGGCGCCGTTGGCCTGCAAGAGGCGGGCGTCCACGTGGAAGGATTCTTTCAGGTACAGCACCGGGTAGGTCGAGCCGTTCTGCAGCGTGTAGGATTCCACGCTGGATCGGAACGGACCGACTTCGGTGATGGCGAG
>DUHJ01000193.1:1444-1752 GCA_013330925.1 Candidatus Poseidoniaceae archaeon
GTCGAGTTGCTGAACACGGCAAACTCGGTTTGCACGGTCTTGTTCTCGTACCGGTAAGCGTCGTTGTTGTCAAAGGAGGAGTAGGTCACGGTGACCTTCGCCTTGCCGGCAAGCACACCCGTGAGGGGGCACGTGATGGCAAACTCGCCGTCTGCGTTCGTCACGTCGTTGAGGCAGGCAACCGGTCCGGATTGGCCGTTCACCATCTCGTAGTTGACGCGAACCAAGCGGTTGGCAATCGCGGTTCCGAGCTCGTCTTCGAGCATGCCCGTGACGATCATTGGCTTGGACACGACCTCGCCGGTGAG
>DUHJ01000193.1:2107-3661 GCA_013330925.1 Candidatus Poseidoniaceae archaeon
TGGTCGTCCACGTCAAGCGAAGTACGGCCAATCAGCGCGAATCCGTTGGCGTTGTGGGTCATGACCACACGGAAGTGGTCGTTGCCCGGCACGCTGGTGCACGCGTCCCACACGCCCTGGATGCCCAAGGTGGTCACGTCGAGCGGTGCGCAGCCCTCGTTCGGCAGGTTTTCCTCGAAGCGGAGGATGACGTCCACCGGACCGAAGCCATCGGGCAGGAAGGACTCGGGGTCCTCACGCAGCAGCTGGGGGTCGAGTGGGGTGATGTCGGCGCGCAAGCAACCGACGCTCTCCTCGCGGCTCAGGCCGTTCTTGTCGAGGTCACGGTCGGCGAAGCCGTCGCCGTTGGCGTCGTAGAAGCACAGGTGAGAACCGTCGGGTTGGGGTTCAGGAAGCGAGATCAATCCCGCGCTTGGCGCGAGCGTCGCGATGTGCTGGCGGTGTTGAACGCCGTCGAAGTCGGTGCCCTCGAAGATGACGTCCACAAGTCCACCGGACGGCGGTGTGGCCCCGTCAAGGGCGGAACCAATCGCGTCCCGATCACGTGTTTTGCCGTCGTCCTTGACCTGAGCGGTGAAGTCCCACCGATCACCAGACTGCCGGAAAGACGGATCGCTGTCCACGACCGCCATGTAGGTCCTCGATACAATCCAGACGTCTTCGATGACGTTGCTGCCCTTCAGCAAGGGGTTGCCGCCAAAGGCGAAGGTCAGGGTGAACTGCCCCAATGGGTCGTTGGCGCTGACGTTGAACGGCACTTCGAACAGGCCGTTGGCGTCGGTGAAGTTGACGCCGGTGCGGCCGTCACCGGACCACGTCCAGTTCACGGCTTGGTCGGGCACGGGGCGCAGGGCGTTGTCCACGAGTTTTGCCTGAATGGTCGTCGTCGAGTTGCGATAGAGGCGAGGCACGGAGGTGGTCAGGAAGTCGGTGGTGCCCACGACGGTGACGTTGATGTACGCACCCGTCTGGGCCAGCGTGGTCGAATTCCCGGTGTAGTAGTACGCCGAGTTGGTGAAGTCCACACGCATCCCGTAGGTGCCCGAACTGTACTGGCTGAACCAGGTCCAGTTGTACTCGTAGCGGGCTTCGCCGTCGGAAATCGTCGGACGGCCTGCGAAGGCCGTCTCTTGGGCGCCGAGGAATTGACCGTTGTTGTCAATGTCCACCTGCAAGGCCACCGGGTCAGCGTCCCACGGCACGTTGGTGCGGTTCGACACCGCACCGGTGACCACGAGGCTGTCGCCAGTGTCCATTTCGGGAACGATCTCGCAACGCACGGGGCTTTGCGGGTCGTTGATGTTGACCGCACCGCAAGGTGGCACGTTGCTGTCGGCTCCGTTGGTGAGGCGGATGAACCAGTGCGACGCGTTGGCGCTGATGAAGTCCCGCAGCAAGGTGGCCTGACCGGTGAGGGTCGAGAGGTCACCGTCCCAACTCGTGGGGTAGGGCTTCAGTGCCGAGACGCTGTTGAAATCCAAACCAGCGGCGTCGAGGGCGGGCTGATGCCAAAGGGTGGCCCAGTTGCCAAAGGTTCCGTCACCGTTGTTGATG
>DUHJ01000230.1 GCA_013330925.1 Candidatus Poseidoniaceae archaeon
AGCACACCCGTCGCCGTACCATTTTCCGCCGCCGTCTCTCGGCCACCACCGACTACCGTCGTCGCCTCCGTCTGCTCAAGAGCGGCATGCCCCGGGCTGTCGTTCGTGTGTCCAACACGCGCACGACGGCACAGATCACCACCTACCACGCGGACGGTGACCTCGTCGCCGCGACCATGACCGGCGGTGACCTTGTTTCCCGCTTCGGCTGGCCTGCCGACCTCTCCAAGAAGTCTGTCCCAGCGTCTTACCTCGTTGGCTTCGCCCTCGGCAAGGCGGCCTTGGCTGCCGGTCACGAGGAAGCCGTGCTCGACATCGGCCTCGCCGCCAGCACCCCAGGCAACCGCGTCTATGCTGCCCTTCGCGGCATGGTGGACGCCGGCCTTGAGGTGCCCCACGGCGAGGACGTGCTCCCCGACGATGAGCGCATCAACGGCGCTCACATCGACGAATCCATGGCGGACAAGGTGGAAGCCTGCCGCACCACCATCGAGGAGGCGTACTGAACATGAGCGAAGAAACCCCCATCCAGAACATGGCTCCCGGCCTGGTCCAAGCTTACGCCCCCCAGGAAGAAGCGCCCCAAGACGGCCCCCGTCGCCGTCGTCGCCGTGGACCTGACCCCTTGCTCGCCCTTCGTGAGTGGGAACCTCGCACCCGTCTTGGCCAGAAGGTCATGGCCGGTGAGATCATTTCCTACGAGCAAGCCCTCGCCAGTGGCCTCCCCATTCGTGAGGTTCAGGTCGTTGACGCGCTCCTGCCCGGCCTCGAGGACGACGTCCTCAAGGTCAACATGGTTCAGCGCATGACCGACTCAGGTCGTCGTGTTCGCTTCAACGTCATGGCGTGCGTCGGCAACAAGGACGGCTACGTCGGTCTTGGCATGGCCAAGGCCAAGGAAGTCCCCAAGGCCATTGAGAAGGCCATCACCGCGGCCAAGCTCAACCTCATTCGCGTGCAGCGCGGCAACGGTTCCTGGGAATCTTCGGCCGGACCCGGCACCTCGGTGCCCTTCAAGATCAAGGGCCGCTCCGCATCGACCCGCGTGACCCTGATGCCCGCCGCTGCCGGCAAGGGCTTGGTCATCGGTCAGACAGGAAAGCGTGTGCTTCAGTTGGCTGGCGTGAGCGACGTGCTGTCCCGCACCAGCGGACAAACCCGCACCACCATCAACTACGCTGCAGCGACCTTCAACGCCCTCAAGGCACTCAACACCACGCGCGTCACCGACGAACAGCGTGAACGTCTCCACATCACCTACGGGAGGGCGATTTGATGAGTTGGATCGTCGTCCGTGTGCGTAGCGACGTTAAGGTCGAGCGCTCCATCCGTGAAACGATGCATCACCTGAACCTCACCCGCGTCAACCACGCGGTGATCGTCCCCAAGAACGACCAGTACCGCGGGATGCTCCAGAAGGCCAAGGACTACATCACCTGGGGCGAAGCAGACCTCGGCACCGTCGAGTCCATGCTCCGTCACCGTGGACGCTTGATCGGCGGTGCACCGCTGACCGACGAAGCCGTCTCCGAAGGCGGCGTCCACGCCGACATCGGTGCCCTCGCGAGCGCCATCGCCTCCGGCGAAGGCACCGTGAAGGACGTCCCCAACATGAAGCGCGTCTTCCGCCTTCACCCACCGCGTGGGACGAAGGGCTGGGGCGGCATCAAGCGATCCCACGTCAACGGAGGCGCTCTTGGCCCCCGTGGCGACGCAATCGGTGCGCTCATCGAGCGCATGGTGGAACAATGAGGTGAGATGAATGGGACAACGTTCACAGAAACATCGAGGACGCTGCCGTACCAACGGACGTGGCCACAAGGCCGGTCGTGGTGCTGGAAAGCGTGGTGGCCGTGGAAACGCAGGTATGAACAAGCACCGCGTGATGACCCGCATCAAGTACATGCCCAACCACTGGGGCATGCACGGTTTCAACCGAGACCCTTCCCTTCGAAACGTCAGCGTGACGCTCAACGTGGGCCAACTCGACGAGATGGCCGCCGGAGCCGACAGCATCGACCTGACCGAACTGGGCATCGACAAGCTCCTCGGCTCCGGACGCATCTCCTCCGCACTCACCGTGACGGTGGACAGCGCCTCCGCGAAGGCCGTTGAGAAGATCGAAGCCGCCGGTGGTTCGGTCGACATGGCCGACGACGACGAGTGGGACGACGACGAAGCCTGATTTGGAGGTCCATGCGCCCTGAACGTTCAAAGGCGCATGACCCCGCACAACAATCCGAGAGTGAGACCATGAAGCAACGTCCCATTCCAGCCGGCTACATTTCAACGGCCGTGCTTTACTTTGGCATGCTCATTTGGTGGCAGTGGGAGGAACTCAACGGCAGCGGTCAGCCGCAAGAAGCTGCGCTGTTTGGCATTGGACTTTCCGTGGTCTACCTCCTCTACCTTTTGGCCTGTTTCATGGTCGAGATGCCAGAGTCGCTGAAGACGGTTCCCGTCGTTGGCCGCTATGGAAAGATGCTCGGCTGGCTTGCTCTGATTGGCGTGGGCACCTGGTATGCTCGTCCAGAGGCGTGGGGCGGCTATGACCCTGCAGTCGGCTTCATCTTCGTCGGCGTCTACATCCTCGGATTTGGCGCTGCGGCGACCATCACGTGTTTCCTGTATGAGGGAGACAAGAGCAGCCGTTTGTACGCCCTGCATCGCTTCGTCGACGTGTATCCGGCGATCGAAAAGCCCGATCACCACGTGCGATTCCGCGACAAGATCACCACCACCTTCCTGGTGCTCTGCATCTACTTCGCCATGACGAACGTGTTGCTCTTCGGTCTCTCCGGCCAGGCGCTGGACTTGTTCAGCGGATTCCGCTCCATCATGGCCGGTGCGTCCGGTTCCATCATGCACTTGGGCATTGGTCCCATCGTCACCGGCTCCATCATCATGCAGTTGTTTGCTGGTGCGAAGATCATCCGTCTCGACCTGACCAACAGCGAGGACAAGGCGATGTACCAAGGTGTGCAAAAGTTGCTCGTCCTCATCATGATCCCCATCGAATCCATTCCCCAGACCTATGGGTTCCTTGACCCGGCTGAGTTCCTCATCGACGCCTACGGCCTCGGTTGGGCCAACGCCGTCATTGTCGCACAATTGTTCGCAGGTTCCTACCTTGTGTTCCTCCTTGACGAGTTGGTCAGCAAATGGGGCATCGGGTCCGGTATCTCGCTCTTCATTGCCGCTGGTGTGGCCCAGTCCACCTTCGTGGGATCCTTGTCTTGGCTCCCCACCACCACGGGCGTGCCGTATTCCATGCAGAACCCTCCTGCAGGGACCCTCCCGATGATCTTCTACATGTTCAGGGAAGCCACCAATCAGCAGATGGTCTCAACCAACGGTTTCGAAACCATTCTGTTGACCCACGTCAACCCGGTTGCGGCGTTGTTCTCTTCGG
>DUHJ01000062.1 GCA_013330925.1 Candidatus Poseidoniaceae archaeon
ACGCCGAGCCACCTTGACGGCGAGGCTGATGCGGAGCAATTTCAGGCCACCGGCGGTGGAGCCTGCGGATGCACCGACGACCATCAACATCAGGATGACAAGTTGTGCAATCACGGGCCACAGCATGTAATCGGCCGTCCCGTACCCCGTTGATGTCGCGATGGCAACGACCTGGAACAGGGACTTTCGGAGGGGTTCGCTTCCCGTGTCTCCGCCTTGCAAGAGCAGTGCTCCGGTGATGATCGCGGTGGCGCCCGCGAGGTAGGCGAGGTAGGTTTTGAATTCCTCATCGGCCCACATCTTGCCGGGTTGACGTTGGACGATGAAGTACAACAGGGTGAAATTGACACCAGCCAAGAACATGAAGACGATGATGATGGATTCCAACATGGGATCGTTCCAGTGCCCGATGCTGTCGTCGGTGGTCGAAAATCCACCGCTGGGCATGGTCGTCAATCCGTGGTTCACCGCCTCATAGGTGTCCATCGGCGTCAGCCCAACCAAGAGGACGATTTCGAGCAGGGTCAGCACGAGGTACATGATCCAAAGCGCTTGGGCGGTCTGGGCCAACTTGGGTCGGAGCCGGGAGAGGGATGGCCCGGTCAGTTCAGCTCTCGCCAGTGCCATGCCACCGCCAAGCACGCGGGAAAGCACGACCATGCTCAGCATGATCACACCCATGCCACCCAACCACTGCATGGTCGAGCGCCACAGCAACAATCCTCTGGATTGTGCACCGATGCAATCCTCGGTGTTGGCAAAACAATTCGGGGAGGTCGAGATGTCGATGATTGTCGTTCCCGTGGTGGTAAAGCCTGACATGGCCTCAAAACCTGAATGAATCAATCCTTCAAGGGCGATCAGCAAGGTCACGTCGTCGGTGAAGGGGCCGTGAAACATCCCGCCCAACCAGAAGGGCATGGCACCGAAGGCCACGACCACTGGATACGCCAATGCAACGGTTGCAAAGGCCTCCCTGTCCCTCAATCGGTCCGGGGTTTCTGGTGTCGTGCCGTACGTCAACATCAGCCAACTGGACGTCACGGCAAAGAGGGTCGACGGAAGAAAGGCGACAAGCGCCATCTGCACGTCATCGAGGAAGGCCGTGGCGATGCCCACCAGAGCCAAAGGCACGGTCAAGGCACCCACGGTCCAACCGAGGATGAGGTAGAGCACGTCCCAACGCATGCATCACACCCGGAATTTCTTCTCCACATCAGCGACGTGGTCGGGGGAAGTGAAGATGATGAGGCGGTCATGTTCAATCAGGGTCTCGTCAGGATGCGGGTCATGGGAAGACCAACGTCCATGGGAATCGCTGCGTTGAATGAAGGCGATGCGCATCCAATCGGGGAAACCGCCCTCTCGAATGCGACGACCGCAAAACTTGGCGGCTTTCGTCACCTCGTGCGTGACGCCGACCACGTTCGGAATGGTCGACAGCACCGCGTAATGGCCTGCAAGTTTTCGATGGACTTGGGTGAGCAATTCATCGACGGCCACCCGGGTGATGTCCACCGAGAAACTGATGCCCATCCGTTGAACGACGTGAACCAAGTCGTTGTCGTTGAGGATCAGGCCGGTGTTGGTCACGCCGAGGTCCATGGCGAAGAGCATCGCAGCGATGTTGGCGTGGTCGTCATCGAGGGCGCCGATGGCGACGTCCATGCCACCCATCCCCACTTCTTCCATGGTTTCCCTGGAGACGTGGTCGCCGTGAATGACTTCCAATTCTGGGTGTCCACCGATACGGTGACCCGAAATGGCGTTGGCCGTTTGCAGGTCGCCTTCGACGATCATCACGTGCGCCCCTTCCTCAAGCCAGTGAGCAGCGATGCGGAGTCCAAGGGTTGACCCACCGACAACGACCACCTTTGGTTGGCTTGGGAAAGCACGGACGTCGTGCCCGAAGGTGTGGACCAAGTCGTCAAAGGAGCCGAGTCCCGTGGTGGCTACGGCGATTCTGTCCCCTGGGCGAAGAACCGTCGTCCCTGAAGGAACCTTGCTCCGCGTTCCCTTGCGCTTGAGTCCGATCAGGAGTGGGACCGGCGTCCCAACTTCCTTTTCAACCTCAGAAAGGGGCACGTCAAGAGGAAGCCTGCAATCTTCGGTGATTTCCAATTCGACGAGGTACGCCTCGTGGTCGAACGGAATCACTTCGGCAAAGGAAGAGGCGCGGATGCCGGATGAGAGTCGACTGATGGCTCCATCGATGGGGTCAATGGCCCGGTCCACTTCAGCCCAAGCCTTCAGGCCACCATGGGCCTGTTCTTCGAGGATGCTTTCGTCACGGATTCGGCACAAGGTGAGCAGGTTCTCACGCTGGCCACCACGAAGGTCGTGGAGGTGCTTGGCAAGTCCACATGCCAAGACGTTGCGGTCGTCGTTGTCTGTGGCCGCAATGAACACGTCAGCACGGTCGATGCCGGCTTCGATGAGGGCCTGTCGGTCCAACACGTCCCCGTGCAGCACGAGCATGTCGAAGGCCTGAGCGTTTTTGACGGCCCTCGAACTCATGTCCAACAGAACAACGTCGTTTTTCTGTTCCTTGATGAGCGCCTCCGCCAAACCAAGTCCGACCCTTCCGGCGCCCGCAATGATCACCAGCATTGGCTCACCTCAAATCCTCGGCCATCTTGGTGACCCGGTACGTTCCGCCATCGAGTTGCACGCCCTCCGCGGTGCTGACCAGCATGTTGCGTTCGATGGAACGCTCGCCGATGTTGGCAGCCGTGAAAATCGTGCTCTGGTACGCGGAAGCAATCGCGTTGCCGGTTGGGTCGGGCTCTTCGATCCAATCCACGTAAGCGTTGGTGGTGTGAAGCAGCCACTTGTTGTTGACCACGTCAACGCTTGCCTCAACAAAGCAGTCGTTGGCGGCAATGCCCTGGGACGTGCACCATCCTTCGTCAAGTGGGAGCATGATGTATCCCCAGGCGTGAAGTTCCCACGTCGTGAAACTCAGTGGGTCCACCAGTGCACCAAACACGAACCATCCAGGGATCCCCTTGGTCCGTAGGATGGACAGGTAGGCGTTGGTCTGTTCGTCGCAATCGCCCAATCCATCGGCAAGGCATGTGGGCCCAGAGCGGGGCGTTGTCAGGGCGAAGTCATCGTAAGGAACGCTCTCGTGCATCCAGTCGAACGCCGCCCTTGCGAACGCGTAGACGTTGTCTTGCCGCCCCTCGGGCAACCTCATCGAGATCAGGTTGGCGGTATCTTGGACGATCTGGGCGGTGGCGTCAATCGCGTGTCCTCGGGCGGAGCCGTTCTCATAGGTGCCGAGGTTGTACCACTTCGGGTCGGTGTACTCGTTCACGCGCTGACCGTCCCTTCGGTCATCAAGGTCCGCAAAGGTGCCTGAGCGTTCCAAGCTGATGCCACTGGCTCCACCGGGAATGCGGCCATCGACCCTGTCGTGGTCCCACCAGGTGTGGCTCGAGACCGCCACGTTGGAAACTGCACTGAACTCAACCACGTCTCCGGCTTGCATGTTGAGTCGGATTTTGACGCACGCGGCAATGGAGCAGTGT
>DUHJ01000184.1 GCA_013330925.1 Candidatus Poseidoniaceae archaeon
GACCCCAGCCGCGGCGTGAGCCAGGCCACGACCACCGCGGACGGTCAGGACATCCTTGACACGAACCTCGTGAAGAAGTACGTCGCGTACGCAAAGCGGAACATCCAGCCGGAGCCCACCAAGGCGGCCAGCGAGATGCTGGTGGCGTACTACGTGGAAACGCGACAGCTCGGCGGACCCGGTTCCGACAGCATTGCCATCACGGCCCGAGCCATCGAGGGCATCTCGAGGCTGGCCGAAGCAAGCGCTCGCATCCGCCTCTCGGACACGGTCGAGGTGGAAGACGCCCAGCGTGCGTTGCGGTTGACCAAACTGTGGCGGATGGAATTGATGGGCGACGATTTCGACGAGACCACACTTCAGACGGGCAAGAAAACGACCGCGAGAAGCAAAGAGCGCACGATCCTCGACACCACGCGAGACCTTGCAGCGGCCAGCGAACAAGGCATCGCTGAATTGAACGCGGTGCTGAACGAACTTGACCGTCACGGCCTTTCGCGCGCTGACGCGGAGGACCTCATCGAACGGATGGTGACCGAGGGCAAGTTGCTCAGGCCACGCGGCTACGACACCCTGATGGTGGCGTGAAGCCAACGGTGGCGCTCATATCCGACCTGCGCGTGGCGTGACCATGGCGGAGCCCCAAGGCGAGGTGAGCGACGCCAACGGATTGGATCCTGAAGCGCTTGGCTTCATGTGCGGCATCGAGGTGCATCAGCAACTTGCCACCGGCAAACTCCACTCTCGCCAGACCGGTGAACTCTACGACGTGACCGAGGACACCGTGCCCGAATCATGGCCCAGGACCCGCCGTCGCTTGCGTGCAGCACGTGGCGAAGGCGGCGCCGTGGACGTGGCCGCACGGTTCGAGGCCAAACGCCGTCGAAGTTTCGAATACGTGCAATCCCCCAACGCGGGCCTCATTGAACTCGACGAGCGCCCACCGCTCCCCCTTGATCACGAAGCGGTGGACGTCACCCTCACCGTGGCCGCCTTGCTCGAAGCCCGCCCCGTCGACTTGATGCAGACGATGCGAAAAACCGTGGTGGACGGCTCGAACACCAGCGGATTTCAGCGCACCACGTTGGTGGCCCAGGACGGGACCTTGCAGACGCCAGAAGGCCCCGTGGGCGTGGACGTCATCTGCTTGGAAGAGGACAGCGCAAGGAAATTGGCGACTGTGGACACCGGCGCCGGTGAACGCGTCGTCTACAACCTCGATCGACTCGGCCTGCCCCTCATCGAAATCGCCACCGCACCGGACGTGCAGACCCCGGACCACGCTCAATCCACTGCACGCGCCCTCGGCGCCGTCCTGCGTCGCACGCGCCGCGTTCGCAGGGGGTTGGGTTCCATCCGTCAAGACCTGAACGTCAGCATCGCTTGCGGGGACCGCGTGGAGATCAAGGGCTGTCAAGACCTTGGATGGATCCCACGCATCGTTCGCTTGGAGATGGCGCGCCAACTCCACTTCTACCGATTGGCCAACACCCTGCGTGAAGCAGCCGGGCAACCACCGCTTTCAGACGACCGACGTGCAGACGACCACGACGTCGAGACCGCCGTTGCCCAAGCCGTGGCCGAACGCTTCCCCGACACCCTCCACGACGTGTCCTCCACGTTCGCGGACAGCACCTCGAGCATGGTCGAACGGGGCCTTGGTCAAGGTCACGCGATGCTCGCCCTTTCCCTGCCTGGGATGGCAGGTTTGCTCGGCACCAAAACCCTCGACGACGAGGGCGCTCAACTTCCGCGTCTCGGCCGAGAATTGGCCGGTGCAGCGAAATTGGCGGGCGTGCGAGGCGTGTTCCACAGCGACGAACTTCCTGCGTACGGCATCAACGAAGACGAGGTGAACGCCGTTCGGGCCTCGCTCGCGATCGACGCCGCAGACGCCTTCGTCCTCTGCCTTGCGCCCCACTGGCAAGCCTCGCTGGCGCTCGAAGCGGTTCGAGGCCGTGCGCTGCTGGCACACCACCGTTTGCCGCGTGAGGTCCGCAACGTCACCGTCAGCAAAGGTGCTCCCTTGGACGGCACGACAGGACCGATGCGCCCCCTTCCCGGTGGTGCTCGGATGTACCCCGAAACCGACGTCCCTCCTCTGGTGATGTCCTCTGAACATTGGGAGCACATCACCTCCAATCTCCCGTTGAGCAACGATGCGCGACGTGACCGACTGAACGCAACCGATTTGTCCGACGACCAGTGCGATCAGATCCTGTCTCGGGAACTCGACGACCGCTTCCTGGAGCACCTTGGCGACCGTCCAGCCAAGGCGCTGGCCAGCCTGATGCTCGAGCACGAAGATGCCCCGACCCATTTCTTGGCCGACTTGCTCGACCAGCGGGACGACGGGCACCTTTCTCGCGATGGCGTCAAAGCAGCCGTTGCGGCCTTCCCTCACGGTGCAGACCGAACCACGATTTCCGCGTGGGCCGAAGCCGAAGGCCACCAGCCCACGGACGTGGGCGATCTTGACGCGATCATTGCGGGCATCATCGCGGAGCGTCTCGACTTTGTGAAAGAACGCGGCTTTGGCGCCATCGGTCCACTGATGGGCGTGGTCATGGGGGCTGCAAAAGGGGCCGATGGCCGCGAGGTGAGCGACCGGCTCAAAGCCGCGATTCAGCAGGTGCTCTCGTGAGGAGCACGCTCGTAGTCACGCTCCTTGCCTTGTTTTTGTTGCCTTGCGCCTCGGCCAGCATCACCGTCTCCGGAGGGTACGTGTCCACGGCGCCAGTCGTTGGCGAGGATCAGGTGCTGATTCGCTCCTCTGGGACCTTCGACGGAACCGCCCCACCGATGGTGCGGGCCTACGCCGAGAACGGGGCCGTGCGCTGGGTGATCGAAGGTCCGCCCACCGCTCAGCCCGACATGGCCGATTTGGTTCACGTCAAGGCAGGAGAAGGGCCATGCGGCTCGTGGCCCGATCATCTTCTCATCGCTTGG